>QCWC01000101.1 GCA_013114705.1 Candidatus Nitrosocosmicus sp.
AATAGCCATTTGAATAATAATATGTATTTATTGAATATAATAACTAGATGGGATTTAATTGTTCTCCACCCTAATAGGCTTGCTTGATAAATATTTACATATAAAACTAACCTGCTGAGGTTTAAATAATTACAAGTTTTTGATTCTTGACGATATCTGAGTATGTTTTTATTAGAGTTACGAAAAGTAGAGATTAAATGTGGTTAATTAAAATTAATAGCACATACCATTGCAAATAGAAGATAAAATTTATTATTTAAGAATCGGTTTCGCTATCATAGCAGGATCGATATTAGGTGTTGTTGTAAAACCCAATTCTGATCAATCTAATACAATAGGATTAACTATACTCATTGGCATCATTTTTTATGCAATATCTCAAATAATTGCTACCCGAATGGCCAAAGATGTCCCCAAAGACAAAAAGAAAAAGGTGGTTACCATAGCAATTTTTGGATTCATTTTCATGCTATTTACATTTATGATATTGATATACACGGTAATTAACCAAAATATCATATAAGCAGACAGAAAATGATATGGAATTACAAGACACCTGGTATCTTAGACGAATTATTTGAAAGAACTGAAAACGTCCCAATTACAAAAGAAGACGTTAGATCGATAATAATCAGTAAATTACGGCTAAAAGAAGGTTTTACTGCCATCGATGTAGGGTGCGGCAGTGGCAGTATAACTGTAGAAATTGCTCTCCAAACCAGAGCCAAAATATATGCAATTGATTCAGATTTAGAAGCTATAAATTTAACAGAGAAAAATCTTTTGAAATTTGGTACTTTAAAAGATACAGCCATTATTCATGGAAAGGCCCAAGAAGTACTACCAACCTTGCCAAATGTTGATGCGATTGTAATTGGAGGAACCACTGGAGAAACTGATAAAATAGTGAAATTGGCGCTGTCGAAATTAAATGAAGGTGGAAGGTTGGTAATTACATCGATTCTAATAGAAACCATTTACAGTGCCCTTAAGGCTATGCAGGAATCAAGTTTAAGAGATATAGATATTACTCAAATAACAATTGCCAAGTCAAAGAAAACAAGCTCAGGTACTATGATGATATCAAGAAATCCTGTTATCATTTTCTCGGGTACTAAATGAAATGGTTCAAATATGAACACTTTAATTAAAATAATTTAGAATTCTACTTATGCGTGATTCAGTTCTTTATTGTATAGGATGTGGCCCAGGTGACCCAGAATTAGTAACCATTAAAGCAATAAATTTGATAAAAAATGCCGATATAATTTTTACACCAACTGCAAGGGAAAATAAACCTAGTGTTGCTCTTTCAATAGTTGAAAAATATGTATCCAAGGGAACTGAAGTACGACAGCTAATATTTCCAATGACAAAAGATATAACAAGATTAAAGGAATCATGGAAAAATAATGCAAATGAAATAGCCGAGGCAGTTAGGGTTGGAAGAAAAGCCGTTTATTTAACTGTGGGTGATCCCTCCCTGTACAGTACCTGGATCTATATACATAAAGAAATACAGACAAATCATAAGGATGTGGAAGTTGAAATTGTCCCGGGTATAACTTCGATATTCTCGTTTTCTGCAGAACTTAAAACTCCCGTAGGAGAGGGAGAGGAAATAATAGGTATAATTCCCGCATGTTATAATTTAGACAGACTGAAGACTGCTGCAGAATGTTGTGATACTTTAGTCTTCTTAAAAGATGGAAGATATTTTAATAGTGTAATTGATGTTTTAATGGAATCCAGTTTTCCGGATGATTCGGATGTCTTTATAGCACAAGATGTGTCTACAAATGCGGAATCGTTACAAAGAAGAAAGTTAGTTGAAATAGCGAATAACAAGAATGAAAACAATGATAAGTACTTTTCCATCATGATAGCCAAAAAGAAAAAATGATTCAAAAAAATACTGTATATTTTGTAGGCTCAGGACCTGGCGATCCAGAGTTAATAACCATCAAAGCAAAAAATCTTGTCGAAAATGCAGACGTGATAATTTACTCAGGGTCCTTGCTAAATCCCGAATTATTGAGATACGCAAAAAATGATGCTCAATTATTTGATGCAGCAAAATTGAGCAGAGTCGAGATATATGAAATTCTCAAAGAATCTACAAAGAATGACAAACTGGCTATAAGATTTCATGACGGGGATCCGGGCTTATTTAGTACCATTCGAGAACAAATTGACAAATTGGAGCAAGATAACATTAACTGTGAGGTGGTACCTGGAATAACATCCTTACTGGGTGCTGCAGCTTCAATGAATTTGGAGATGACTCTACCAGGGATTACACAAACGGTAATAATTACTAGAGCAGAATTTAGAACTCCAGTACCAGACAGAGAAAAAATCTCAGAACTCGCAAAACATGGTGCAACAATGGCATTTTATCTAAGTGTTCATTTGTTGGATAGAATTGCTAAAGAGCTATTAGATGGAGGAGTATATACCAATGATACGCCAGTTGCGATAGTATACAAGGCAACATGGAATGATCAAAAAATATTAACAGGAACCATTGGCACTATTGCAAGAAAGGTAAAAGAAGAGAGAATAGTTAAAACTGCTCTAATAATTGTTGGAGACGTTATTTCCCCAAAAGAATATGAATTTTCAAAGGTTTATGATTCAAAATTTACCCATGGATATAGAAAAGGTAAAAATGATAGCAGCGGTGACTAACTAAGCGGGATACGCTCTAATTCCTTTTGATTAACAGAAGCCCATGCACCCATACCTCGTCCGTTGGTTCCCTCTAAATCGATGATCTGGCTTATAATAATCTCTTTAGGAGCCATTGGAGGCCAGAGCATGGCAACATAATCACCCTTATTGCCAGGCTTGTTCATATCCGCTAGAATCATCTGTTCTGTCTTAAAACCAACTGTAGAAAGCTTTGATTTTATTGATTCAAACAGTTGTTTTTGACCGTGGACTATTACATGAACGTTTTTATCTGAACTATAATTAGACATAACCTAATAAAAGTCGCATATTTATAAAGAGGTTGCTAATCTTCCAGATGTTACAGTAGCATAAGACTAACATATGGCATTGTCGAAGTAACGAAATATTATATCAGCAATGACAAATACTTACGCGTTAAATCTATCAGATACCATCATGCAATCAATCACAACTAACCTAACGAGAAAGTATAATAGAGATGGTTTAAATATTAGGCTCGCTTAATTAGGCTTAACTAATGACTTTGCATCAAAAATTCACATCCTCTCAGTCAGTAGAGCTTGTAGAAGAAAATGAAGAGGAGAGCATCATAACTTTCATCTGTGAGAACACTGACGGAATCTTGGATCCCTTAGATCAAATGACGTTTGCATTAAACGAAACTGCTATAAGATATGGTCCAATAGTAATACTAAAGGATGCTCCCTGATACTCGTATAGGGTGATGTGGTAATTGGTAACAACTAATCCTGGCGCAGCTTCGAGTAACAGTGCCTCATCGGGAAAACACATTATTCCAGAGGATAAAACTGATGAAGTAAAAGCACTAATAGCCCGATACGTGTTGCTTAAAATAGAACAAAAAAAGATAGAGGCAAAATTATCTGAAATTGCAAAATATTATGATGACGAGTCTTTAAGAACAATATTTGAACCTATTGGTGAATCAATGATGGGTGTAATAGGATTAGAATCATCCCATAATAGGAAAAGAACTGATTCTCTGGCATAGAATTCGTTTATTAGCTGATTATAAGCAAAAATATATTTTTTGCTGATAATATAGCCGGTAGATAGACTTCGAAAAGGTACTAAAATATCAAATCGAAAAATGAAATCCTGTTATTTTTTTTTTGTTCTATAAACATTCAATTGCTTTCTAGCTAATTTTCTTCTGTATTTAGCAAGCGGATTTTTTCCAGTCTTTGGTAATACTCTTCCTTTCATTATATTGGTACCGCAGGTATTACAATATCCATCTATGGTCACCATACTATTCGCCAGTTTCACAAATTTTATATCCGACATAATTACAACGGATTTGCAAACTGTGCAAAAAGTACTCGAATAATCAGGCATAATGGTACATATAGTCAATTGAAATATTAAATTTTCTATTATTGTTATAGTCATTTTATCTTATCCTCTATTGAAATATCTTTTAGATTTAATTCACCTATTCAAACACTGGTTAGTTCACAATGAGTAATAACATATCATAACTAATAATACATTTAAAGTTCAGATTCTTCTTTGTAGTCATTTCATGCAAATTTTTTCAATGCATATTAGAAGTCGAGAGTTTACAACTTTGAGTCAGTTTCATAGATTTAACCGAGCATATCTGTTTGTTCTGCTACACCGCGATCTAAATTTATTTAATGATCTAAAAATCTAATTAAAAAACATTTAATACCACGCTTCGTTAAGTTAGAACCAACATGACATTACCAAAGGGATTTGGTTCACAATCTAACACCCAAAAAAACAGAACTTTTGATGAATGGTGGGCAACCGTACCTGGGGATTTGAAAACAAAAGCTCGAAAGGGCGATGAAGCAAACAAGGTTTTATTGAATCAGGTAAATTATGTATTACTTCATCTTCATCTACAAGGCAAACACGATACAAAACCATCTCATGAAGAATTGAAAGATTGGCTTCATAGTGGTCAAGTAGACGTAATGCGTCAAATTAAAAAATAAATTTTTTAGAAAATTTTATTTTTTTATTTTCTATCTATTATAACATAAAAACTAAAAAATAAAATATATATAAATACCTGCATATATAAAAAAGAGTTTTGAAGAGGGGTAGTCATATTGCAATTTTTGATACTTTTAAGACATATCAAGCAAAATCTACCAGAGAATCAAAGCGACAAAGAGGAATAATTGCACATATTGCATTAGAAAAGGATCCTAGTGGCAAAACAAGAACTTCAATTGCTCACATCTTGGCAAAAAAATATGGAATTGCATGGCAAAACATTTACTCTGCAATTTTCAAAGACCTTGATGAGGTACTAATACCTGCAAAGGTTGTCAAAGAGGGTGGCAGATTGCCAACAAAGAGAGGCCCAAAAGCCTTACAAATAGAGGGGATACCGTATTACGAGTTAACCAACACAGGGCTAATAATTGCATCAACTATTGAAGAAACAGGAGATATCAGATTTCGCATGAAGTTGTTAGAACTTTACATATCGAATTCAAGTATAAACGGTACAAGTAGAAATGAAAATGCCGCTATAATCAATGAGGGAATATTATTGTTATCAAGATATGCACCTTCATTCATTTTAAAAATAATTAATGAGTATATTGTTGCCTATAATCGTGGCGAAATTGAAAGATTGGATACTCTTGATATTGAAAGCTTGAAAAAGGTAATTTCGAAACAAATAACCATTGAAAAAGAATTGGTTGAAACTTGTATGATACTGTCCAATGACAAAAAAGAATTGCTAAAGAACTTTATTGAAAGAATTAGTTAATGCACATTACTGACAAAATTTTTAGATTTTAGTTTTTATAGTCAACAGAAACAGTTTTCAGATCAAAGGCAAGTTCGGTAGAAAAGAAAACAGAACGTGCTTCATTTAACAATACTTCCAAGTCTTTATATCTACTGCTAAAATGAGTTAGGCACAGTCTGTGAACAGATGCCAATTTTGCTAGGGCTGCAGTTTCAATAGCCGTCGAATGATAGCTTTCCTTTGCCTTTAATAGTTCGTTGGATGAGAAAGTAGATTCGAATATCAGTAAATCACAATCTCTAAAAAAATTACAAAGATTATCAGATGGGCGAGTATCGCCTGAAATACCAATTTTTCTACCTGGTCTTCTTTGACCAACAATTTCGCTAGAATGAATTACTCGGTTCTTATCTACAATATCTATTCCTTGTTGAAGTAAACTGTATAATTCCCCTTCGGGAATATTCAGCGTTTTTGCTTTTTTTATATCGAATTTTCCCGGTCTATCGTTTTCAACCACACAATAGGCATAAGAACAAACACCAGGTCCATGTTCAGATTTACAATATAATATGCTATACTCTTTTTCTTTGACCAATATCCCATGAGAACCACAAATTTTATGTATGTTTATTTGAAAAGTCAACTTAATATGCAGCAATCTTATATTTTCTAAAATGAAATCATTCAATGGCTCAGGGCCAAAAATATCAATAGGTAACGTTCTTCCTTGAAGTGAGAGCGTTTGTAGAAAACCTAAAATTCCCAAAATATGATCCGAATGCAAATGTGTGATAAATAGCTTGGTTCTTTTATTGAATCCGAGTTTTGCCCGGATAAAATTATATTGCATACCTTCTCCTGCATCAAAAATGAGCAATGTTCCATGTCTATTCACTACTATGCATGAAAGTGATCGGTCAGCAGTAGGCATTGCTGCAGAGGTACCTAAGAATATTACATCAAGACTTACCATAATATAATCAATCACAGAGAATATTATCTATTCGTCTAAAATCGAAGATAACGTTTTGGCAATTTCATCACTTAAATCTATCTTTGAACATGATTTAGGAATACTATTGGTAGATATCAGATCATGGATTCCGGTTTTTCGCAAAGTATCCAATGATTTTTCATCAGATAAGGCATGGACACACATGACAAAAATTCTGTTACAATCATTTTTCTTCAAGACATCAATCGCTCTCATTATTGTTCCCCCGCTTGATATCATATCATCTATTAATACTATATCGCGATCCTTAACTTCAATATCAAGATTTTCATCCATAGTAATGTTGCCAGTTTGTCTATCGCGCTTCTTCCTTAAACTTACGGAGGAAGTTCTTAGGATATCAGAAAACAACTTTGCCCTTGTAGCCCCACCTTGATCAGGGGATACAATCAGGGGATCAACCAAGTTGAAATTGGTTTGTGCATACTTGGCAAGCAACGGAATGGACGAGATATTAAAAACATTCAAGTCAAAACAAGATAAGGCTGTGGCACTGTGAATATCAATGGTAACTAAATTATTGATACGGAAGCAATCAAAAAGCTTTGATATGAGAGCCATGGATACAACTTCGCCTTCTAAGAAAGTTCGATCTTGTCTTGCATATCCCATATATGGGATAACTGGTATAACCTCTGCTGCACCAGATTTAATGCAATATGAAAGCATCATAAAAGTTTGTAAATAATGTGAATCTACCGGGGGAAAAGTGGATTGGACTATGACACATCTCTTATTAACCAGGTTCGCATTTATTCTTATTTTACTTTCTCCATCAGAAAAAGTTCGCAATTCAACTTCAACAGGATCAACATTCAAGATGGATGCAATAGACGTTCCTAACTTTGTTGAGGATGGTCCAGGTAAAACCGCTAAATCTTTCACGACATCATTGAGATAAAAAGAGAATCTTAAAAATGTTCAACCAATGTGAATGAACCAGATTGCTTATTGACAATTATGCATGCTTTAAGATAGAGATATAGTTCTAAGAAGCAGCAGCAGCATGACTAATAATACCAAAGGTTCTTGCTCAATTAAATAATGATCAGTCTTTTTTTATTGTTTTATTATCAATATAACGTCTGAATTTATTTTGTTCAACTGTTCTGCTATCGCTTGAATAACTTGTTCATTTGCATTCAGGCTAGAAAAATCTAACAATTGAAATCCATCCAGCAAGTGAACAGTTGGACTTAGATCGGAATTTGAGAATTTTGAAATAATTGAGGGAAGATCGGCCATTAGCATAGTGGACGAATTATATATTAATTTGCCATTGTCCAGTGAGAGACGCACTCTGCCATATTTGTCTAAAACAAGTATAGATTGTTTATTTGTATTGAAGAATAGTTTTTTATGTTTGTATGAATTAGTAAAAA
>QCWC01000102.1 GCA_013114705.1 Candidatus Nitrosocosmicus sp.
ACTATCAATTACTTCTTTTGACAACTCACCCAAATTGTTAAAAAAAGAAATGAATCTTGTATTATCAGGAAAATTAAATGGCACCCGATCTTTTCTATAGTATCTAAACCCATTATAGAGGTATCAGTATTATCTCTACATTTGAAGGAAAATACCTGTAACGATATAGGATTATTTCCTTTCCCCTACCTTTATAGCAGAATTATATGGCTTTGGCGATGTTATAATATTAAGTGAACAACAGTTATCTTTCGAATCACCTGAAGCATAGACGGATGAATGCAAACAGTAAAGACAAAATTCAGAAATATGGTACTTGGATGAAGTTCTGATAATAGCATCATATAATTAATACCATAACAAACTATTGGTTAGTCTGACTATATTGATCACAAAAGCGTGTGGTTACTACTACAAGAAATTAATTATTAATTTCAGGTTTGACTGCAATAATCACAAAATATAGATGTAGTTAGGTAAAATCATCTTGAAGTGATTTTGATTCTATTAATTCTTGGATCTCCTCGTTCATCTTTAAGAATCGAATACCCTTTTCAGTTGTTCGGTATTTACCGTCAGGACCTAATTCTAACAAGTTATTCTCTAATAATATAGGCAAGTATTCTTTGATTTGAGCATAAGAAAGAAATGCCTTGTACATGATTTTAGTTTTAGAAATTCCCCCATTGGCGGCATTTAGAATATTAGAAATTATTTCGGTCCTATTCCGATATTTCACATAATATTATAGAAGATTGTAATATATAACTTATATCGTTGATTATACTATATTAATATACTATACTGATCGTAATTGCTACCTCTATATATCTAATTCATACAGTTATTAATAATTAAATTTCATTTAGATTTAAAACTTGTCCAATGGTATAGATGAGTGTGAAGCTATTATCTTTGATATAGATGGCGTATTGGTGGATGTTAGGAGATCTTATAACGAGGCCATAATAAAAACAGTTCAACTAATTCTAAAAGATAGTTACGACATCAAAATTTCAAACGAATTTCCTTTTGAGAAATTAATCTCAAAACTTCGAAATACAGGTGGTTTTAATAACGACATTGATACTGCGTATGCGTTTATCTTAATCATATTACACTGTATTCTGATAAATAAAATGAATATAGAAAATACTCTAGTAACTTTTGACAAAGTGGTAGAAAAACTCGATGACAAAGGCAAGGATTCGGTAGAAAAAGAATTGGAGAGTATGGGTGACATACGAACTATAATAAACGAATTAAGCTATCCAGGCCATGCAGCAGCAAAAAATGATGATGATGGTAATGATGAAAACGTGATCTCAACCCTCTTTAATGAAATATTTTATGGTCCAGTTCTCTTTAAGAAGCGATTCGATAGGGAATCAAGATATTATTTTGAAAAACCACTGATTGGCAACGATATACTCATAATTAAAGAGGAGACGATCAAAAAGCTTTCACAAAGATTCAATGGAAATTTAGGTCTAATTTCTGGTCGAAGCAAAGTTGCCTCTTATTTTACTTTAGGCAATTTCATGAAATATTTCAAAGACAACGCCTGTATATTTTTGGAAGACGAAAAAAGAGAATTTTCTAAACCAAATGCATATTCTCTCCACAGGGTATTGGATAATTTAGGATTAAAAAGTGCCTTATATGTCGGTGACTCTATCGCAGATCTCTTGATGGTTGAAAATTTTAATGGTCAAGTAAACAAAAAGAGCAAGGTATTCTTCTGTGGAGTATATGGGGAAGGAGTTGACAGAAATATTAGTAGTGAGAGCGAGCATGATGACAACAACACCACCACTGCCACCCACGAGGCTTGTGAAAACAACTTGTCTAAAATCAAAGAGGAAATACTAAGGTCAAAAAATGCTGATTTAATTATAGAAAATGTTAATGATTTACCAAATATATTAAATATTACAAAAAATTAAATTCAAATAGTGATTGTAGAGGATCCTCAGCGCACGAGCGAGATAGAAAGAAAGACAAAAGAAGTAAGCATCGTGGCTAAGATTGATTTAGACGGAAAGGGAATTTCAAAAATAAATACCGGAATTGACTTCTTGGATCACATAATAATTTCATTTTCAAAACACAGCAAAATTGACATTCAATTAAACGCCAAGAGCGAGGATGGTATTAAACATCACCTGATAGAAGACATTGGAATTGTACTGGGTCAAGCAGTTGATAAGGCCCTCGGCAAAAGAGAAAAGATAAACCGTTTTGGAAATGCTACAATTCCCATGGATGAAGCAGTTTCAAGCGTTTCAATAGATTTGATAAAGAGACAATACAGTCATCTTGACTTGAAACTAGATAGAGAAAAGATAGAGGACATCTCACAAGAGGATATCATCCATTTTTTTCAATCATTTATAGGGAATTTGGAGTGCTGCATGCATATAACTGTACATTATGGCGCAAATGATCATCACAAAATTGAATCCGCTATAAAAGCTACCGCGGTTGCATTGAGAAGTGCAATAAAAATAGATCCAGACAGCGGAGGAGGAGAACTTCCTACTACTAAAGGATTGATGTAATTAATGGTAAAAATATCAATATTTGATTATGGTGCTGGAAATATTTTTAGTTTGAAATCATCTTTGCAAAGAAATGGGGCAGAAGAAGTATCCGTAACAAATGATCTCGATTCTGATAGTTCAATAGACGATTTAGACGGAATAGTATTGCCCGGAGTTGGAAATTTTGATCCGGCAATCATATCAATAAATAAATGTAAATCAGGATTTTCAAAGTTTATAGAAAAAAACACTCCCATATTGGGAATATGCCTAGGAATGGAGATGTTATTTGAAAAAAGTGAGGAGGGAAAGCTGGCAGGACTGGACATAATAAAAGGAGAAGTATTATCTTTACCCAAAAAATTGGTAAAAATACCGCATATAGGATGGAATTGCTTGGAGATAACAAGTAAAGATAGCAAATTATTTGAGGGAGTGCCCAACCGATCATGGGTTTATTTTGTACATTCTTATTATACAATGCCTAAGAATAGCGACATAATCACTTCAAAATCAAATTATGGAATAAATATTCCAGCTTCCATAGAGATTAACAACATATATTGTACGCAATTTCATCCAGAGAAATCAAGCACGGTAGGCGAAAAAATGATAAAAAACTTTGTAAAAATTTGTAAAAGGTCAAAATGAAAAGCATTGCAGCAATCGATCTGTTGGACGGTCAAGTGGTCAGATTAGTTAACGGTAAACTTGAGAACAAAACGGTATACGACAACAATCCGTTAGAAGTAGCAAAGAAATGGGAAGCTGAGGGCGTTGATATGTTACACTTAGTTGATCTTAATGCAGCTTTGAATATTGGCAAAAACAATAGCGAACTAATATCAAAAATAATAGATTCAGTAAACATTCCAGTTCAGGTGGCTGGTGGAATTAGAACTATAAATAGCATCAACAGACTCTTGGACATCAAAAAACAGATTAAAGTTGTAATCGGAACATTTGCCTTCAAACAACCTGAAATTATACAAAAAATTTCAAGAAAGAAGCTAAGTCGAATCATAATTTCTGTCGATCACAATGAGGAAAATGTTATGATATCTGGATGGAAAGAATTTTCGGGCATAAAATTATTTGATGCGATAAGATTTTACAAAGAATTAGGAATCAATGAGTTCTTGTTGACCAACATAGGTAAAGATGGTACATTGGAAGGACCAGATATAGAAACTTTGGTCAAGATAAACAACACATTCAAGGATATAAAAATAATTTCTAGCGGAGGGGTAAGTAATATTATCGATATCTTGAAGTTAAGAAATGTCAATTGCTATGCTGTAATCTTAGGGAAAGCGTTGTATGACAAGAAGCTGAAAATAGAACACGTCCAAGAATTGATCTGATATGACAGTAGCAAAAAGAATCATACCCTGTCTAGATGTGAATAAAGGAAGAGTTGTAAAAGGTATCAATTTCAAAGAGTTAAAAGATGCTGGCGATCCGGTTAAACTAGCCAAACAATATAGCGATGAAGGCGCAGACGAATTGATATTCTTAGATATTACTGCTGCAGAAGAACACCGTGAAACAATGAAAGATATTGTAAAGAACGTAGCAAGTGTGATAAATATTCCGTTTACTGTAGGGGGCGGGATCAAGACTTTAGAAGATGCACGTAATCTGCTACTAAGTGGTGCAGATAGAGTATCGATCAATACGGCAGCAGTAGTAAACCCCGAGTTGATACAAGAATTAATGCGTATTTTTGGAAAACAATGCATAGTAGTTGCTTTGGATGTAAAAAGAACTTTTGATAAGAAAGGAAAATACATGTTTTCCAAGGATGGAAAGGATTATTGGTTTGAAATTCAAATTTTTGGTGGAAAAAAGGCAACCGGGATTGACGCTATTGAATGGGCAAAAAAAGTAGAAACGCTAGGAGCAGGAGAGATACTTTTAACTAGTATTGATACAGACGGAACAGAAAATGGATATGATATAGAGTTGATTAACGCAATTTGTGACAAAATAAATATTCCAGTTATTGCGTCCGGAGGTTGCGGTTCAGTTGACGATATACTAAAGGTATACAAAAATACGCAAGTTGACGCTGCATTGGCTGCTTCATTATTTCATTTTAATAAGGCAAAATTAAAGGAAGTTAAAAAATATCTAACAGAAAATGAGATCTTGGTAAGGCCTTTATAAAAAAAGATGATGATTGTTGCGACAGCAGCAGCAACAATAAAAAAAATAATCACTCACGCGACGATAAATGTGTGCCCGTGTGCGGGTGAATGGGCGGATGGGTGAGTGCGTGTATGATTACAATTAGAGGGATTTGATTATATCAAAAGTTGAAAATTCATTTTTATATGGTTCATCAATGAATTTAACTTCTTCTACTTTGGCACCAAGGGGACCTTCTTTACACCAGGCCAACATTTTATCAATATCAGCTCTACTACCCTCCATCACAGATTCCACTCGTCCATCCGACAAATTTCTGACCCAGCCAAAAATGCCTAATTCTTGTGCCTTTTGTAGTGTGTTCTGACGATAATAAACGCCCTGAACTTTTCCGCTAACGAAAATATGAACTCTAGTATCTTTTGTCAAATAAAATCATCAACTCTCCAAACACCTGTATGTATACACAACTGTATGTATAAATAAAATTAAGAAATTAATCCGCCTTCTTCTACGTACAGATCGTTAAAGGTGGTGCCTTTTCTTATTAATTTTATATCACCGTCGCATGTTTTCATTAGTACTGGTGGTTTAGTCTGACAATGAAAGGGCATGTTAAAAACCAGAGAATATGCGCCGACATTGTAAAACAAAACGTAATTGCCTATATTTGCATACGATAAATCAGATAATTTTGATGTTGGAAAAACATCAAATGTATCACACAATCGTCCTGCAAGCTGAATATTCTTTCCTGTATACTGTTTGTTAGAATTTGATGAAAAGTAGAGATGGTTATTGTTACTCTTATTTGATACGATTTCTTGTGGATATTCTTGCTTGAGCAATGCAGCATCTAACAATAAATGATAACCGGTATCCAAAATCACTATCTTGTGATCATTGTATTCTTTGGTATTGACTATTTTTGAAACCATCAGAGAAGATTCTGCCACAAGGAACCGACCACTTTCTATCATTAGTGTAAATTTACCATGATACGATACCAAGTTATTCAATTTATCTAAATATATAGAAGCCATTTCCTGTGGAGTAGGAACGGGTTCGTTGTAGAAAACCGGGGTTCCACCTCCGATATCCAAAGTCTTGAATGAAAAATTGGGAATCTCTTTCTTAAGTTTGTTTAAAAGTGAGTGTAATCTTTCCAGGGCATTAACATAGCATATAAAGTTTGTAATTTGAGATCCAAGATGAAAATGAAATCCCTCAAACTCTAGATTCGGACGGCTGCTAAATATTGATTTAACTATATAATATGCCGAATCAACCTTTCCACCATTTAAAGGAACTCCAAACTTGCCATTTTTGTAAGATGCGCGTACCTCGGCTTTAACACCCACTTCAGGATTTATCCGCACCATTACCTTCGGAATAACACCCACAATATTGGCAGCCTGGGATAAATTAATTAATCCAAAGTATGAGCTAACTACAACTCTCTTAACACCGTAAGATAATACCTGTTTGTACTCTTCCAATTCTTCTGTTACGCTCGTATAGATAATATTCTCAGGATTAATTTTTAGTTCTCTAATGAAGAACAATTCGCCAAGGGATGTAAGATCGAATGTGATATTATCCTTCATGAATGTTTTTAGAATAGATGGATTAAAATTGGCTTTAATTGAATATGCAATCTCTACATCATGACCATGAAATTTTTTATAAGCGTTCCTAAGTTCTAAAACCTTTTCATGCAATGTTCCTTCATCTACTAAATATAAAGGAGTGCCGTGTTCCTTGACTAACTGATTTATCTCCTCGTTTGTAATAAAACGATTTGTCTTTGACAATGATTTTTTGTTTTGAATAATCTGTACTACATTTTCAACCATTCTTTTTGTGAAATTTATTCAAAGAGATTAAACTTAAAAACATTGCCCCCAAAAATTATTTTTATTTTGTTCTGTAAGTTAAATATTTTATAATAACAGTTATAAAAAGTAAATAAAAATTGCAAGATTATAGTTTTTTTCAAGTAATAAAAAAAATAAATGTCAGAAGAAAATGGAAAAATTATCTATAATATGGTACGGTAACTTTTTCACCTGATTTACTATCTCTCTGAGTTTTTATCTTCTTTACAGCATCCTCAAAATGCTTCATAGTCACATGTGCTTCTGAAGCATGTTTTGCAGCATCTTCTGGATTGCTATATTTTTGAAGATATTCATGCAGTACCAGAGATATTGCAGTGTTGGCTACGGCAGATACATCGGCTCCGCTGAATCCATCAGTAAGTTCGGCAATTCTTTCAAAATCGACCACCTCGGAAATGGGCTTTTCATTTACATGGATTTCTAAAATTTTCTTCCTAGTAGCCTTATCAGGTAACGGAACGTACACGATCTTGTCAAACCTACCTGGTCTTAGCAAAGCTGGGTCTATCATGTCCGAACGATTAGTCGCAGCAATTATGACAACACTGCTTAATTCTTGAATTCCATCTAATTCTGTTAAAAGTTGAGAAACAACTCTTTCGGTTACCATGCTATCGCCACCCAGACCTCTAACTGGAGCAATAGAATCGATCTCATCAAAGAAAACAACACAGGGTGCTGCCTGTCTCGCACGTCTAAAGATTTCTCGGATTCCTCTTTCTGATTCTCCTACCCACTTTGATAACAATTCTGGTCCTTTGACACTGATAAAGTTGGCTTCTGATTCTGTTGCGACTGCTTTAGCAAGCATCGTTTTTCCAGTCCCAGATGGACCATGCATCAAAATTCCTTTAGGATTAGAGTGGCCCAATTTTGTATAAAGGTCAGGATATCTTAGTGGCCATTCTACTGCCTCCTGTAACTCTTTTTTGACCTCATCTAATCCACCAATGTCAGCCCATTCAACGTCTGGAGACTCTAGGTATACCTCTCTCATGGCCGATGGCATGACTTCCTTTAATGCGTTTTCAAAGTCAGTCATTGTAACAACCAGTTTATTTAATACTTCAGGATTAATTTTCTCATCTTCAAGATTAAGCTCTGGTAATAACCTACGCAGACATTTCATTGCAGCCTCTTTACATAAATATTCTAAATCTGCACCAAC
>QCWC01000103.1 GCA_013114705.1 Candidatus Nitrosocosmicus sp.
ATTTGCCTGTTTTAAGTTTGATTTTTTGCTTGTTTGTATTTGGTTTCTATTCAATGAAAAGAAGTACGAGAGGAATACCATTTGTATATACTTTAGGAGCCCCTTTTGGATCTGGGTTTGTCTTTATCGTCTGTTTTTACTATACTGCTATGTTACTTGTTTATGGAAAAACCAAGTCATTAACGTGGCAGGGCAGGCAATATACACACTCAAGAAACAATAAGGATATACATTACAAAATCAAATAGTATGCTCAAGCAAATCCAACCTATCCAAAAATTTTGTAAGAGTCAACATACAATAGAACTATAGAAAATGATTCACGCAGTCATTGGCTTGAGCCATTGACTATGTTTTGAATTCCTTCGAGTGTACCTTTAGTGGTATTTGATAATGCTTCGCCTGTTTCATTTACTGCATCGACTAATCCTTCAGTTATATTGCCAGCTGCATTACCAGTGCCATTTGCCACTCCAATCAATCCCTTTGTTACATTGCCTGTAGTTTCAGTGGTCCCATTTATAACAGATTGATTATCATCTCTCACTTGATCGGTTTGTGGTGTAATATTTTGGGCAAATACATAGATTTCTCCCCCTAATCCTACTAGAGATGTTAAACCAGCAAATAAGGTAAAAAGTATATTAATATTCATTGCATATTGTCTTGTTTTATCTTTCTTAAAGTTTTATTCGTCATATCAACATTTTTTCTAAAATGAATACTAAATGAGGTCTTTGTGAAATGATCACTTGATTACAAATCCAAATTTGTATGTACCAAATAATCCTTGCGTAAGAACGAGAAGGCCTAAGAAATTGATAATAACTTGCAATTAGGCAATTAATGATACAGTTAGATGCCTTCTGTCTATTTTTTTAGACATGATGAATAAAATATGCAATTCTAGACTTGCAAGACTATTAGAGTATTGCAGTTTGTAAGTAAATCACTAATATTTTTTTGATTCAATAAGAATTATGTGTATAACAATTACATATAATGAAACCAGAAGTAAAAGGAGGAACCTATTTTTAGTTACGATGTCCATAATGGTATTTGCAGCACTGATTTCAATATGTCATACTACGAACTTGACCTATGCATCTGTACAAGATAGCGATAACAAACGAAAGTTCATCATAAATGTAAATTTAGTAGACGATTTGAATGGTGAAACTAATAGTATATCTTTTGATACAGTCGATATATATGTTAAAGAATATCCTCGGTATGGTATTTTTGGCATCGATTTAGACGATGCGATGTACAGCAATAGCAATAATGGAGATTATTCTACTAAAATAGTAATACCCTCTGGTTTAATAGATGTCAATGAAGTCTTCCATATATGTTTAGAAGAAGTTGACAGTGATGAAGTAAATGATGAAAAGCATTGTTACGAACTAAAAAATATGCCTCAAAAAGCACCCGAAATTATCAAAATACTTGTATAAATTCCACTCATTATTTTACAATAATTTTCTTCTAGGCAGAAAGATGTTAATAAGTGTAAAATATCAAACATATCAAAAGATCATTAAGAGATCAAGTAATCGAGCATCCTGCGTATGTTATGTATGAGTAAATTCTCAAGCTGATTAAAGAGATCGTCTTGCTCTGAGTGTCTTTAGCTTTGATTCTGGCGGTGTAAATTGTACTGCATGATAAAATATGTAGATTATGATGCGGAAACCTGATGACTAATTCTTACAAAAACCCTATAAAAATGAAAAAGATAAAAAAGTAGAACATTGTATATACAAGTATGAAGTTCTATAAGATCACCTCAAACCTCAAGCTATTAATATATACAATAAAGTCAAAACTATTTACGAAATCAAAACGAATTGAAGCATAAATAACATCACAATTTCACATTCTCTTTTTGTTATTCTGGCTGGATAATTGCAACTTATCAGTTTTGACCCTTGATTCATATATACCATATCAAAGTAGCAAAATAGAATAGATAGCTCTGTTATACCTAGTCTCATCTGAGAACATATCATTCACCTATTATCTTAACTAATACCCTCTTGTTTCTCATTCCATCAAATTCTCCATAAAATATCTGTTCCCATGGACCAAAGTCTAATTTACCGCTTGTAACTGCTATTACGACTTCACGTCCCATGATTTGTCGCTTTAAATGCGCATCAGCATTCTCCTCTCCAGTATCGTTATGACTATACTGTCCAATGGGTTCATGAGGAGCTAGTTTTTCTAACCACTTTTGAAAATCCCTATGCAGTCCTACTTCGTCATCATTTATGAATATGCTAGAGGAAATATGCATAGAATTTACCAAGCATAATCCCTCTTTGATTCCACTTTCTTTCAATGTTTTTTCAACTAGTGGTGTAATGTTAAGCAATTGAAACTTTGATGGTGTGTTGAACAAAAGATAGTCGGTTTTAAATTTCATGCCCCTCAATCCCATTAATCGTCATGTGGTCATGGATTAAATCGCTTCTATAATAGGTAGTTGTATAGTCCACAATATGTCTAAGAATAATCTTACAATCATGGATATTATTTTCTAAGGCAACAATAAGATCAGGCAATCCACATCTAGATGTAAGCAATTTACCATCGGGAGACTTGTTTCCAGTTGATTTCCATTCGACCTCTATTGCTACAAGACTATTTCTAATAAATCTGATTCTTTTTGATCTAGTAATTAAAGTCCCATTCTTCAGGACTGATTTGAATGAATATTCGTAAAGTCTTTTAATTTGATCCTTTCCCCTGACATGCTGACCCAATACATCAGTCCATTTGTCATCGTCAACAAACAAATTTGCAAAGTATTTAGAATCAGATCTATTCCAAGCATTAGTAAACTCTTCAATGGGTTTGTCTATAATTTGTATTTTTTCGTGCAAGCTATGATGCTATATCGCAATTATTTACTATGTATTTCTTTTGTTCATAAATAATTCATTGAATCAAGAGTTTGGAATATAGAATTTTATCAAGACTAACAAATTAAAGATAAATGAAGTGCAAGATGGTATTATGGATAATTAATAGGTACAAATAAGACCGGCTGTCAGCAAAAAAAGACTATGAAAATGAACTTTAAGGATACAGGATTGAGATACATATCATGATTAAGCATAAATTTGGTTGCACTAACGTTGACGTTTCTGTTGTGGGGCAAGGTACATGGATGATTGAGAGAGATAATGACATTCAAAAATATGAATTTGTTACAAGATCCCTTCAATTAGGACTTGACTTAGGAATGACACATATAGATACTGCTGAAATGTATGGAAATGGTATAGTAGAGCAGTTGGTGGGTCAAGCCATTATGGGCCGAAGAGAAGAAGTGTTCCTTGTAAGCAAAGTCTTGCCGTCAAATGCTTCATATGAAGGCACAATAAGAGCGTGTAAGCGTAGCTTGAACCGATTAAAAACAAATTGGCTTGATCTTTATTTACTTCACTGGCCAAGTTTAGAATATTCGATTCATGAAACGATGCGCGCAATGGAAAAATTAGTAAAGGAAGGGCTAGTAAGATTCATTGGAGTAAGCAACTTTGATGTGGAAGATTTAAAAAAAGCAGAAAGTGTTCTTCAAGACGAATCTATCGCATGTAATCAAGTTCTGTATCATCTAAATTCTCGAGGTATAGAAAGGAAGTTGCTTTCCTATTGTAATAGTAAAAATATAGCTGTAGTAGGATATTCGCCATTTGGACATGGCATTTTCCCATCACCAAATAGTAACAAGGGTCGACTCCTTGCAGAGATTGCAGAAAGACATCATAAAACAGTACATCAAGTAGCACTAAATTTTATGGTAAATCATACTAAGATCTTTACCATTCCCAAGGCCAACAATCCCGATCATGTTAAGGAGAATAGTGAAAGCACAGGTTGGAACCTAACTGCGGATGAGATAACAGAGATTAACAGAGTATTTCCCGTACCTACATTTGATGGGCCATTAGATATGATTTAGTATATAACTAGAAATACCAAAGTATCTTAAGACGAGTACTTTGAATAATAGTTAGAAATAATCTGCAGGTAGATTATCTAAAAGAAGGGCGCAGATAATTGCTTAACTTTATGATATCCGCTACACCATGTTCTAATACTTTATTAAAAAGAAATGAAATGCGGATTGATAAACTCTGGCAGTTTTAGAACAGATGACAACCGAGTATAGATTGAGTGTATTAAAGCTCGGCTATTTATAAAAGCAGAATGATTCGATGTTAGAATATTGTTTGATGAAAACCTATCATCATTATCGGTAACCAGAAAATTTGACAAGGCTTTTTCTTTTTATAACTTGACTTTCTTATCTATATTGATGATTAACCATTGGACAAAACAACCATGTATGATTTAGTTGTAATAGGAACAGGAACAGCAGGGACTACAATAGCATTAAATTGTCGTTCTAAAGGCTTAAAAGTCGCCATTATTGATTCGATGCCATTTGGGGGTACTTGTGCTTTACGCGGTTGTGAACCAAAAAAGGTTCTTGTGGAAGCTGCAAAAACTATTGATTCAAACAAGAAACATGAAAATAAAGGGATATGTGTTACCGATCGAGTTTATATGAAATGGGATGAATTGATAAGATTTAAGAAATCTTTTACTGAACCCTTCCCAAAGGAGAGGGAAGACAGTTATATCAACGCTGGAATTATTCCTGTTCATGGCAAAGCAAAATTTATCGATAAAGATACAGTCAAATTGGAGTACATGAAAACGGATAAGAAGAATACCAATTCGCATAATGATATTTTAAAAGGTAAGCATATTGTAATAGCAACAGGAGCAAAACCAATGAATTTAAATGTCCCTGGTTCAGAGAATGTAATCACAAGTGACCAGTTTATGGATATTAAAAACCATCAATTACCTGAAAGTATTGTATTCATCGGTGGTGGATATATTTCATTTGAGTTTGCACATATTGCCGCCCGCTCAGGTGTCAAAAAAATTACAATTTTACATCGGGGTAAACAACCATTAAATCACTTTGATTCAGACCTTGTTAATCAGCTGATACAAAAGAGCAGGGACATCGGTATTGATATCCTTTTAGAAACGAACGTCGGCAGAATCGACAAATTGGTATCTGACGGCAAATTAGTTGTAAATTATTCTACAAGTTTAGAATCTTATCCAAGCGATAATCCGTCTTCAACATTAAAAACTGATATGGTAGTACATGGTGCTGGACGAATTCCCAATGTCGAAGAACTCGATCTGAAAGCAGGGGGAATAGAATATACACCTATAGGAGGAATAAAGGTGAATGAATATCTTCAAAGTATTTCTAATCCCATTGTATATGCAGCAGGGGATGTTGCGGCGAGTGATGGTGCACCCTTGACTCCAGTAGCAAGCTATGATGGCAATATAGTATCACATAATATACTAAATGGAAATACCAGTAAATCAAATTATAATGGACTGCCCAGTGTTGTTTTTACTATCCCGCCAATTGCATCAGTGGGTTTAAATGAAAAGGAAGCAACAAAACAAGGACTACAATTTAGAACCAATTACAAAGACACCTCCAGCTGGTATTCTTCTAGACGTGTGGGAGAGACTCATTCTGGATTTAAGGTATTGATTGAAAAAGAAAGTGATAGAATTTTAGGAGCTCATATTTTAGGACCTCACGCAGAGGAAGTCATAAATATATTTTCAATAGCCATAAGGTTAGGTCTTACAGTAAAAGATCTTAATGATCCTATCCTTTATACTTATCCAACCAATTCATCTGATGTGATATATATGTTATAATATTCTTCGCAGTCTCTATCTATATTCAATAATTTGAAAAGAATGAATAAATATTGCACTAATCCGATAAAAAAAGAGAGACCGATCCTATCTCATGATTTTGGAATACTAAAAATATCTTACTAGTATTGACTATAGATAGGGCTTTTATTATCCTTCCATAATCAATATGTCCCCACGAATGAGGAATGGATCTAATTATAATCCTTATTTTGGTAACACGTTAATATGCCATCCATCTTCGAGAAATCTTATCAGACCTACCCCCATTAAGCAATTCATCAAGTCATCTGATTGTAATTTTGTAAAGTCATTTTCTGAGTTGCTAACAAAGCTGTATTTTTCCTCTTGACACTCTAATTCCAGTTCGTCCTCTCTAGTCTTTTTATATATTTGAAACAAGGGATTTCTCATGAACTCTTGTCATCTTGTTAGAAATGGAGTTTGTAATAATTCTACTGTAGAATCGACCATATGAATCTTCAAACAGTGAGGTATTTGTACTTGATTCAATCTCTCATCAGCTAAACAAATATTATAGCAGAAAAGCACCGATTGATATTCGCTTTGTATAAGATGATTCACATTCTCAATTGATTAATGATCCACTCCATAATGAATCAAATCTCTATTCTTTCAAGTTGTCTTCTGAATTTCTATAAACTTCATTTTAGTTATTTGAGTTGATTGTCAAATTCTATTGTTATTGCTATTTCTACCTTGTTCATGAATCTATGTTTATCAATATCACTGTATTACCAATCAAGGATATTTACCAGGCTCATTTCCTCTATCTACTACCTATTTGTCAAAAGACATAGTCTTATATAGTTTCTTGATTACGTTGGTAATAATGATAAAATATTCTTTGTTACTATATATTGTCTCTATATTTATTATATCTATAATATATTACAATCCTAGTTTGGTTAACCCCGTTTATTCTCAATCAGGCGAAGGACTAGAAATTACACCTATAATTCAATGGAGTGATAATGTGGAAGGTAATTTTAGTTATTGTGTATATGAAGGCAATGTAACTCTCGAATCGAATAATGATCCTCAAGCATTTTGCATAATACCCACTGCAGATTTATTTTTTGAAAATATGCAGTCTATTGTAGATGACGGTATTAATACCTACCAGTTAAGCCAAATAGAGACGCCGCCGGGTCTGTTTAAAGATGGTGCACCTTATTCTGTTTGTGTAGCTTTTACTCCATCCTCACAAGATGCGGGTTTTAATTTGGTAGAAAGTTGTCAGCAATTTACAAACAAAAAGGGAGACAATCCTGAAGAACCCTTTATTAATCTTGATGGAGAGGTATTTTCTACAGATAATTGATTATGTTCCTTTCTAAAGTTTAATCTTTCTGGATGGGGGCCTAACCATGCTCTTGTCTCATTTGTTGTTATCATAATATTTTTTATTTTTGATCAACAATAAATCTCCATCCATAGTTATTTTCTAATAATTGTAACAAGATCGGATCACCATCGCTAAACATCTTAAAATTAGTAACATTTAGCCGTTCTAAATCTTTGAAAAAGTTTTCAAATCCAGCAGGAATATATAAGAACAACAATTTTCCCTCGCTGTTGTCATGAAGTTTCTTATAGCAAAGTGGTAGATCAATTTCGAATTTCAAAATCGTTCCTTGATTTACTTTTTTAGTTTCATAATTATAGACAAAAACGAATTCTCCCTCAAGAACATACACTACAACTGATTCTCTACTTCTAATATGCAAAGGAATTTCAGATTCTTCTCCGGATGGAAATTTGGCCTCGATAAGAGAATAGCTATTTTGAGTCTGATTGCCTGACACAAGAATTCGATATCTAACTCCGTTCAAAATATAATATTTATCAAAATTGTTTGCGATTTTATTAGAACTAGGAAAATTAATTTTTGTATCGTCAATCATTAATGAATATTTCTAATCCGAA
>QCWC01000104.1 GCA_013114705.1 Candidatus Nitrosocosmicus sp.
TTGATCCGATAAATAACTTCCACTTGCATGCAAACATGTTTAACTATTATCCTAGTGGAACCAGTAAGATTCCGGTTGAGCTAAATGACATAGTAACCATGAGTCAAGGAGAAAGAGGAATACTGGAATTCAAGTACAAGTATGCTGGAGACTATATGTTTCACGCTCACAAAACTGAGTTTGCAGAAAAGGGTTGGATGGGACTCTTCAGGGTTCTAGATAACTACACAAACAGCAGTAGTAGTAATGTTAACAGTCATATAATGCATGAGAGTATGCAGTCTTCCACCTCTTCTTCCACCTCTTCTTCCTCTCCGTACTTTGAAATTAATAGTACTAATTCGACTTATAGTCCAAATCCACAAGTCAATTCTACTACCGCCAAGGTTGAACCAAGCAATAATAACACCATAGATGGGACAGATGAGAATTCTACTCTATCCCAAGTTTATGCAACCGATTATAATTCCAACAGGGATTATATCGGATCAAATACTAACAGTAATTTGCATACCATTTCTCCAATTAGTAACAAAACTAATTATATTAACGGAGGGATGTAACAATGAAAATCAAAAAAGATTTAACATCAGACGAAAATAAAGAAATTTCCGATAGTGGTATTGGAGTTGCAAAGGACTCTAGCAAGACTACAGAACGCTGTACAGATTCAATTAATAGTTCCATTCCAAGGCCGGCGGACAAATTTAATTTACAAGGTTCTCTAGGAGATACTGAAAAAATCATTACTCCCGGAGATCCCATTTATCAAAAAAGGAAAAACAAGAAATTTGTGTCAATTGGTCTTGCAATTCTACCATTAGTTGTTTTGTCAGCAATGATATATTTTCTCACTAGCCCTTTCGGTCAAGATTTAATAACAGGCGGAACTCCCCTTCCTGAGATAACAATAGAAAAGATTGAGTTTCATGAAAATCAAATAGTCGCATATATCCGTAACACTGGTCCAGAGACTGTAACAATTTCGCAAGCAGATATTAATGACAGGATACACTCAGCAGCAATTGAACCCTCACAGACCCTTCCTAGACTCGGAGATGCGAAAGTAATAATTCCCTTCTTTTGGAACGCAGCTGAACCTTACGAAGTTGGGATAACAACTTCTGACGGAACCCGATTCAGCAATACTGTAGAAGCAGCAGCACCAGCACCTGTTCCAAACATTAACCAGGTATCAATATTTGCAGTATTGGGCATATTTGTAGGAGTTATCCCCGTTCTGATTGGGCTCGCTTGGTATCCTTTTATGAGAAAAATAACCAGGAATCAATATAATTTCTTTCTTAGCTTGACGGCTGGCCTCTTAATATTTTTAGGAATTGAAGCTTTCCTAGAAGGCAATGAAATTGCAGCAACGAGCTTAGCTCCAGTATTTAACGGTCAAATGTTGATTCCTGTGGTAATCATTGCGACTTTCTTGGGATTATTTTTCTTGTCAGAGTATTTTGTCAAGAGAGCCGAATCTAAAAACATTCCTGACAGCGTCAATTCTAACAGATCCAAGCTTAGACCCAGATCTAGAGACCAAACTGGCGACGAAGGACTAATAAAATCAATAGCAGTTCCAGACAAAGAATCAAATTATTTAGCCGGAAATAAGGGCATTGTATCTCCTGTCCAGAGTGGTGAAGAAAAACCACGCATTTTAGGTACTTTCCACAACGAAGGTAACAGTAGTAGTAATAGCCCCAACAGCATTCTGAAACCCTTGGCAATCTCTCTTATGGTAGCAATAGGAATAGGACTCCATAATTTTGGCGAAGGCCTGGCAATTGGTGCGGCCGTCCTTTTGGGTGAGATCGCGTTGAGCACATTTCTTATCATCGGCTTTACTATTCACAATACTACCGAGGGACTAGCCATAGTTGCTCCACTTGCCAAGTCAGGAAAATTAATGTTAAGACGGCTAGTACTGCTGGGCTTAATCGCAGGAATACCAACCATCCTAGGAACATGGATAGGTGGGTTCATTTATTCCCCTCTGGCCTCGGTAGTCTTCTTAGCAATAGGAGCAGGAGCTATATTCCAGGTGGTATATTCATTGATTGTTTGGATGTCAAAATCATTTAAGCAGTCAACGCCCAATCGAACAGCTTTTAGTTCTGAAAATAGCGTTCAAAATTCCAATACCACTACTCAGACAAACACCGCGAGTATTCAAGAATCAACAATGACCAATTCAGGCCTATCAATTATTTCAGGCTTTATTCTGGGAATGCTTATCATGTATTTAACGGGGTTATTTGTATAATGACATCCAAAATTCTTTTATTATACGGCCTGCAAACCATTGATAATTTACAGAAGGTATATCAGCACTAATGTCAAATTACCCACTTCCAACTCGGGAAACGTCCAATATAGATTCCATAAAAAGAGTCAATAGTTTCCAAAGAAAGGAACGCACTGACAGAATGGAGGATTACTTGGAGATAATTTATGAACTCGTCCAACAAAAGGGTTACGCCACAAGTGTTGACATTACTGAATGCCTCAACGTATCAGCTCCCAGTGTTACAAAAATGATGCGCAGATTGGATCTCAAAGGTTATTTAGAATATGAAAAATATAGAGGGATACGATTAACGAATCAAGGAAAAGCTGTGGCAGAGAATATAAAGAAAAGACACAAACTTTTGACCGAGTTTTTTAAAATTATAGGTGTTAGTGAGGATATTGCCATACAGGATGCAGAAGGCATTGAACATCATTTGCATGCAGAAACGTTAGAAAAGCTTGAAAAGTTTCTTGGAACCGTTAACGAATATAGAAGCTAATTTCCACGAGATTACACTACTTTTTAACCTTGGCTGTGGATAGGATAATACGGGAAACTAGTCCAAAAATCTGTTAAAAATACTATAGACCCTGCAAAAGCGATGATAGGCTGATCAACAAACTTATTTCTAATTGAAAGATAGCATATACAACAAGTATTCAAAATGAAACTGGCCAACAAGAAGAAGAAGGAGAAGAAGGTAGAGGATGAGGAGAGGAGGAGAGGAGGAGGACACGAGGTTGAATAAGACTGACAATCTGAGGTGCAAAGATAGCAATTTTGCTCGTAATAGATTTGAATTCCCCGGAAGTCGGCTTCATGAAATTCCCTTATACCCCTATAGAATTGATCAAATGTCACTAAAAATTTTCCCGGATTTTCAAAAAAGCACCCTCAGTGAGTGTATCCAAATTCTAAACATCAAATTTCAAAGAGATACAAGCAAAGTAGAATTAGATATTGCAGAGCTAAAAATATTGAATGTCTCTTCCCCTAATGTCAAAATTTCAGGCTTTGAATTAGAAGAAAACGATAAGAAATTGTCCATCAAACTTGCTGAAAGCGCGACAGTGGGAAGTAGCGCAGAGATTTGCATTACTTACTCTGCAGGATTTTTCAAGGAAAATGACAACGACGGTGTAGCGGGGTTTGACATTCGAGCCCCAAAAAACGGCTTCCATTTTATGGTGAAAAAAGACCGAGATGATAGACCCGAGGCATACCAAGTATGGACTCAAGGGGAAACTACCGAGGCCAAGTATTGGTTTCCATGCGTCGATTCACCAAATGCAAAATTCTGCTTTGAAATAGAAATTGCTGCACCAATAGAATATGACGTACTTTCAAACGGAAAACTTGTTTCCAAAGTATTAGACGACAAAAACCAAAAAGCTACTTGGAAATACATTGAGAAAAATCCCTTACCTGCCTATCTTGTTTCCGTGGTCATTGGCAAGTTTTCTAAAAGCGAAACGATGTATCAAAATATTCCCCTAGAATATTATTGGCCAGAAGAAATTCTAGAAGATAATGCAATGCTCACATTTTCTGAAACTCCACAGATGATCAAATTTTTTGAAAAATATTTTGACACAGAGTATCCCTTTGACAAATACACGCAGGTAGCCGTCGATAACTTTGAATTTGGCGGAATGGAAAATCTAAGCTGTACGACATTCACAAGGAGGGTGCTTCATGATAAAAAAACGTCCCTTGATTATAAGAATGATTTGTTGTTAATTGTGCATGAATTGGCACATCAATGGTTTGGGGATCTAGTAACGTGTGAGGGGTGGCAACATATATGGCTAAATGAAGGATTCGCAACTTATTGCGAATCACTTTATCTAGAAAACTCTAGAGGAGTTGAAGAATTTCATCTTAGCCTTATAGAAGCTACCGATGTTTATTTTGAAGAAGCAAATGAATACTATGTCAGACCCATTGTCACAAATCTGTACAAACATCCAGATGAGCTCTTTGATGCTCATGCTTATGAAAAGGCGGGATTTATCCTGCATATGTTAAGAAATTTTTTGGGCGAAGATAATTTTAAGAAATCCTTAAAACAGTATTTGGATCGTTACCAAAACTCAAGCGCAAGTTCAAATGATTTGCTCCAAACAATAGAAGAGGTTTCAGGGATTAAGGTCCAAACTTTTTTTGATCAATGGATTTATAGGAAAGGACATCCAGAAATTGAAATCGAGTATACACTACTCCCTCCCTCAAGTGAGACAAAAGCGAATGAACAGACCAATAAACTAAATATAAAAGTGATCCAATCACAACAATATCAAGTTGACAACCACCAAGAATTCTTACCTCCATATAAGTTTGGACTCGAATTAAAAATAGTTTCCCAAGACGGCTTTGGAAATAAAAAGGAAATTCTTCATTTAATGAATATATCCCAATGGAGTTCTGAAAGTTTGGTTGAGTTCGATGGTAACTCTTCAATTTTGTATGTATCCGTTGACCCCCAGTTCAAGATTTTAAAAACTATAAAAACCCTAAAAGTAAATGACGAAACAGAGGAATTTCAATTAAAAAACCTATTGTTAAATCAATTAAAGAGTGGAGATACAGTGATTGAAAGAATTCAGGCTGCTAGGATGCTTAAAGATGTTTTCTCTGAAGAGATTGTTGAGATCCTACAGGACATTATTCTAAAAGACAAGTTTTATGGAGTCAGTAAAGAAGTAGCCAACACTTTAGGCTCGTACAGGGATAAAAATAATTTCTCAAAATCAGATAAAGCTTACCAAGCTTTGTTAAGCATATCTAGTGAACAGAAAAAGTTCACTGGTTTAAACAACCACATACAAAGAAGCGTATTAAAAAATATAGGATTATTTGAGAGATGGGATTCGATAACTTTGCTAGAGTCTATACTAAAGGACGCGAGTATAGAAAGTGACTTTATAAAGTCTGGTGCTGCTACCGCTTTGGGTAAAAGTTGTAAAAAAGGTTCTGGCCAAGATAAAGAAAGAATTAGTTCTATTTTGCAAGAAATCATAGATAATTCATACTCATTTCAAAGTGTGATCGCAACAGGGGCTTTAGATGGTCTAGCTGAATTATGTAGTTATTTTAATCATCATGATAATAAAAAAATCTATCTAGAAGTTGCTAACTTCCTTCTACAAAATACATCAGCATCAAAAGACTATTTTATAAGGGCAAAATCATCTAAACTTTTGGGAAAATTCTTAACTAACAAAATAGACCCAGCAGACTCTGAAATCTTGGATATGAATCTTAAGGTATTTTGCAGATTGAAAGACTTGCTAAAAGATGAGAGAAGAAAAATCAAAATGAATGCTTGCGAAGCACTCTCGGATAAAGATGCAAAGTTTACTAAATATCCAGACAAGATAACGTATGAATCGATTCAAATACTTGTAGAAATAGCAAGAGAGGACTTGGATGGGTTTGTAAGAAGAAGGGCCGAGACAAGCGCGAACCACATCAGAGAATGGATTCATAGTTGGTCCAGCAGCCCACTTCTCATTGATGAGAAATAACTTGGGAATATGATGACGGTTTGGAGCACAATTAGCGTCACTTCTACTCATATCTTGTTCAACAGCCTACCACAAGATGAAGCCACAAAATCCCTATATTTGAACCAACATTTCGCCGTGAAATCGTCTTTCAAATCTTGTATGGTTTGCGAACAAGGTTAAATGTTTATATTTTTCACATTCAATTTTTCTATAATGATCTTTAATACACTAGTTAACGAAAAATTTCAATATCTGATTCTAAGCACCATCTTAGCAACCGGATTAGCAATCATTTTAGATTTTTCAGTTGATCCCAGTACTTTAGTTGTATTGGCCCAAAATGATAATTTAACGTCAGGCTCAACATCTTTGACCAGTACAACGATATTGGATTCAGTAACTGGTAATGAATCCGATATTGCAGAAACTTTGGGTCAGCCATTTTATGTCGAAAATACCAAGTCTACCTATATGCGTGTCTTAAATGTTGATAATCTTCCTTCAGTCGAAGTATCCTACAATGGAAACAGTACGATAAGCGGCTCTCCAACTCAGACAATCGGAACAGTAGTCGATAAAATGGGTTCAGATGGAGCAGTGCACTCAAATGGCCAGGCTATTATTTTGACCGCAACCGGACAAGTTATTACATACAAATCCCAATCTATTGGATATTATAATCCAGATGGCAGTTTTTCAGACAGTGGTATTATTATGTTTAGTTTGCCTTATCATGGTTCTGCCAATACAAGTGATAATCTAACGAGCTCACAAGGTAATTTAGGTGAAAATGACTACTCCGAGTTCAACAACGTCCTTGGAATTTATAAGAAAACAGTCGATCCATTTGGAAACGGACTGACCAAGGTATGGAAATGGGGTTAGATGAATTACACACCATAATCAAGAGTCCACCTTCCAAAGTCTCTTAATAATTTTTTGTAAGGTATAGAACAGCCTGCGATAGTTGTCTATGTATTACATGCAAACGATTAATTTATTTCCATAACATAAAGATGTTATCTATAAACACAAATATACAGTTGTAATCTGTGAGAAACCCTCAGCAGCAAAAAGGATATTTCAGGCACTAAATTCATCTAGATCAGACCAAAGTAGACCCGACGAAGTGGGCTTCAAAAAAGGATTTCAATATTTACTCAAGTCAGGCTCGTCACTTTTGCCAGCCATTGATAAAAAAGGACATTGCTATATTATCTGTCATGCCCTTGGTCACTTGTATGGATTAGCAGATTCAAAAGAAAGTAGCAGTAGTAAACCTTTTCCTGTTTTTGATCCAGTATGGCTTCCGTTATCATATAATCGGAGTAACAGATATTCAAATTCAAAGTTTCAGAAATACAAGATTGAAAAATTATTGAGAGAAATTTCAGAAGTTTCTAAAGGTGCTACCGGTTTCATTCACGCCTGCGATTATGACCAAGAAGGAGAGGTAATAGGGTATAATATTTTGCAGTTTGCCTGTAACAAGAAATATGATGTGTCAAAAAGGGCCAAATTCTCAACCATGACCGATGAGGAAATATCAGGGTCGTTTGAGAATTTGTTACCCCCCAATTACAGTTTAAAGGATGCTGGAATTACAAGACACATGATAGATTTTATTTATGGAATTAATTTTTCACGTGTCCTAACCAATTCCATAAGAAAGTACCAACCTGATCAAAGCAAAGGAAAAAAATTTGCTCCTTTGTCGATCGGTCGAGTGCAAGGCCCTACACTGGCATTTGTGGTTGATAGAGAGAACGAAATCTCAAGACATGTACCGATACCCTACTGGAATATAGTTGCTGATTTTGTCAGAAACGAAGGAAGAGGAGGGGAAGGAGGAGATGATCGTGGAGATGGTGAAGAAAAAAGAAGACC
>QCWC01000105.1 GCA_013114705.1 Candidatus Nitrosocosmicus sp.
TGAATTCCCTTATACACGATTCAGATTTGCATCTGTGAAAGAAGATAATGATATTCATACGTGTACACTTTGCTTAATATTGTTACTAATACGAGTAATATGTGATTGACTTGTACAATAGTTTTTGTATCAACAGATTCAAGATCAAAATATCATTAATCAACAACTATTATATAAAAAAAAAGTTTTGTAGACGTGGTTTTTTTTAATTATGCCTTTATATAAGTTCTTAATCAAGGAAACTAAAGTATAGTGTTATAATATATCCGTTCAAAGCTCCCTATTGAATCCTGTATACAAGTTAAATATCTGTGAATTAAAACCTGCTAGCAAATTTTTCAATTCTTTGTTAGGATTACCATAAACATCAAGCTTATCTAATATAGCGATATTAAATATTCTGGGAAGAATGGTTTTTGAAGCCATACTGTCGTTGTGAGATAAAACTGCCTTAGAGTTTGTATATGTTTCATGAACCATACATTTTGTTCCATCTTCGCTAAAGTATGCCTCATAGACTGATGTATTTGGTTCGTTTGCCTGAACCATGTTACTCATTTGTTTAATCAGTTTTTTAAATTGTTTAACATTGTCTTTTTCTATTGTAAATTCAGCGCTAATATGTATATTTTTGGACATGATCATTTGACTCCAAACCAAGTATAAGTTGGTTGTCAATTTTGTTTTCCTGTTTTTCACCTGTTAATGATTTAATACATATGAAGATGAAAAATTGGCCGCGGGTCTTTGATACAATTTTAATTCCAATCTTATGTTTATCTATTTACCATACTTCTACTAGTCGTTGGATCTACTTCCATAATAGAACAAGCTAGCTATGACTTGCAAAAGGGACTAGGGTTATTTATTGACAGTCTGAACAGAATATTCTCCAAATCTAGTTAAATATCTTTGATCTATTAATCGACTCACCTATTCAAATATACTAGAATTATTAAAGTCATTACTATTTTAATATATCAGAAGAAGTTGCATCTACTTGTGCTGCATGAAAGGTCTTGGATCAAGAATCACGCTAATCAAACCTATTTTTCTATCCTTATCAACTATTATCCAAAAACACGTGATTTGAGAATTAAACTCCTGGAGAATGCAAACATCATTACCATCTGCGAAAACTTTCTTTATATTTAATTTAATTCATCCCCTTATCTGGTATTGATGTTCAAAATATTTCAGATATGGTTCAGCGTTATCAGACGAATTAACGGGAGACACGTACGAAAAATTGTCACTCAAATAGCCTCTGGCAGATTGCCAGTCTTGGCGATCTGTGGCCTAAAAATACTCTATTACCACATCTTTTGCACTTTTTGTAGAGTCTTTGTCCTTGCATGACACACAGTGCTTAGCTCTGACTATAAAAATAACCAGCAAATAACTGCAAACGATTGTATTCGAATTCTTGATAAATCGTTATTAAAACATTATTAAATCTGTATCTATATCTAATATGGTCAGCTATAACGCCGACCCTCTCAGTTTTGTTCAAAAAAATCCATTTAGGATCTCATGATATTTTCTTTGAGTACTGTATGTCAAGGATATACATCCATCAAAGAATTATTGAATCGTAATTAATTTCCAGAACATAATAGATGAAAGTCCGCAGCGATCTCGTGTTGGTTTGCTCGATATTATAGTTTACCTAAAACAAAATATTTTTTTTATTAGTTGAATATCTTTTGTTAAAGAATTAATAGCGGCCGAATTATATATGATTGATTAAATAGTCAATCTCATGTGCAATCACTTTGATCATTTATTCCCTGTGTTCCAAGGCGTTATAATGGAGGAAATAATTTCCTTTGTAGTTGTATTAGAAATTTGAGCTAAACCTCCTTCAAGATTTGCTACTTGTGACTCGTTTATATTTAAATTGCCTTGAGCAGATACACCTGGTGTCCATCCAACATATGTAGCCAAAAGAAGAATCATTAGAGCCCAAGATCCTGAAAGAACCAATTTATTGTTCATCATCTATCGTATAATTAATGCTATTTAAACGAGTATTTAATTTTTTCAAAGAATTGGGTTTCTCTCACATAATTAAATTCTATTAAGCAATATCTATTTATTCTAAAAATTCCTGATGCTGGAGGTCAAATTGAATTATTTGCAAGTGTACAGTTATTTATTACTATTTCTTTCAGTTCAATTTTTAGTATTTAACTCCAAAAAATTTCAACAAATTATATACTCCACGTTAACATCCTTAAATATTGAATATATAACGAAAATCATCCTATTATTTTTTGACCAAAAAATGATCAATTTTCAATTATTATTATTATGGAATTCTATTCTTTCGGAGCGAATAAAATTATTAAATTATGTCCTTAAATTGTCACCATTACCAAAGGATAAAAAAGGAACATCAGATACAAGGGTAAAAAATTCCGCTTTAGAAAATAATTTATTATAATTTCACGTATATGTATTCTCCTTCTGCAAAAGGATGTAGGCTTTGGCGAAAGCCAATAAAGGTCTTGAGATGCGCCAACAGATCTCAATACCAAGATCCAATGCCTGCACATGCTAATTGTGTTCACTATCTCACTTTCTAGATTCAATTTTCAAACAGGCCAATTGATCTAGTTTTTGGATATTTTTTTCTGCTTAATTTGATTATACTTTACATCTCAAACTGCATTGGGTCCTTACTACTACAGGGAATATAATCCCCATGTACCCATGCTAAATAAGCATAAAAGGATTATTTTTAGACTAGTAGGTTTATCCAGATGACTAAGCTATGCTGGCAACCTTATACTTTCATAGATGCAGATAAATTCATTCGAGCAAGTCAATATTTTACATAAAGAGAAGATGAGGTGAACCTTAAATAAACAACGCCTTGTTGGATTATTGAATCGGCTTTCTTAATATATGCTTGATTGGGAGTATGAATATAGATTCTAACACTAATTTCAATAAAAAGACCAATATTACAAATGTAACTGCCACTGGTGGGCATGATAAACATCAGTTAATAGATATTTATATTAACGCATTTACAGCATCGATGGAATTCTATTCACGATTAAACAGCTCGTTTGTCGACGCCCTTTTTGTGTCATTTACGGAGACTAGACATGTAGTAGAAGAAATAAAAAAACAAGTCATCGGTGATAATAACCCCGCCGTTTATAGACCACTCTAAACAACAAGAGTTCTACAATAGAGCTGAAAAGGTAATACTTGCTGAAATACGCGACAAGTTTGATACAAACTTTAGAGAAAAAACTTTGTGAATTCGCTTTCAGAATTTATTGAAAGTTATTGCAACCTTGCAAAAACTACTGGTGCAGGCCAGCTCTTTCAGAAAATGTTCAATGCAACTGCCTTTTGGAATAATGAATATGTAGAACCCGTAAGAGAAATTATGTATAGGACACCATCACACAAGATCCATTCTGAAAATAAGTATTCAGTATTTCATTATTACTTGCCTCATGAAAATGATGCTACGCAAAGAGGAGAGAGCGAAGAGAGGACTATAGATAATAAATTTTCTGATACCTCTCAATCATCTAATCAATATTCTCCTCCTGCTGATTCTACCTCCCCTGTTAATCATCTATGCTTTTATCAACGGAAACTACATACTTGATCTGATTCCAAATTCGAGTATCGTCAGGAATTTTCAAAAACAAGGCTTTGATGTATTTATGACAGATTGAGGAACCCGGAGTTCATATGACAGAGTTAACGATAGGGGATTATGTGAACAATTATCTTGTCAAGGCTGTTGATCACATTATAAAACATTCGGGTTCAAAACAGGTGTCCTTATTAGGTTATTGCTGGGGAGGTGACTTGGCTCTTATGTTTTCAGCTCTTCATCCTGAAAAGGTAAAAAACATAGTAACATTTGCCACACGTGGTGATTTTAGCATAGACAATAATCTCTTGAGTGTATGGGCAAGAAACATAAATGCAGATGCTATTGTAGATGCCTTTGGTATTACTCCTAGTGCATTTATTAACAGCTCTTTTTTACTTAGGAGTCCAATAGATGTTTTGCATAAATACCCTCACTTTTTCTTTGAAGGGGATAAACCCAAAGATATCGATTCCATGGTGCAATTTCTTGCCACAGAGACATGGTTGTATGATAGCCCTCCAATTACTGGTGAAATATTTAGACATTTTGTGAATGACTATTATAAGAAAAATCTCTTTATAAAAAATGAAATGATAATAGGGAAAAACGATAAGATTGATTTAAGTAAAATTAGGCAGCCTTTCTTAAATGTAATTGCAAAAAAGGATGATCTGGTTGATCCTAAATCAAATAAGGCAATAAATAATGCAATAGGAAGTACAGATAAATCCTTTATAGAATTTGATTCCGGTCATGTTGGAGCTCGTATAAGTTCTAGGGCTCATATGCAGTTATGGCCCAAGGTAGGTGATTGGTTAAAAAACAGATAGGAAATTAGAAAAGACTGTTTGACTCGTTTTGACCTTTTCTTACAGAGTTAAAATTTAATATTTGAAATATAACCTACTCTAGGTTATTTTAACGACAATAATATTGCATTATATTAGAGATTTACTACCACTACCACTTCTGCTCCTACTATTGTTACCGGAAACCTAGTCCTTAATCCCCTTTGCTATCGCACAATGGTATTAAATTATGTATTAAAAAATTACTTGTTACTATCATACTAAAAACGGTTTATTGTAAGGATGATGCCAAAAATAATTTGTCCTCACAATCTAATACTGGTTTTATCAATTTAGCATACTCAGTCTGCTACAGGCGAATCATTTGTATTTATCACTAACAGATAGTCGGTACCCGATTCTGCTCCCCATATTTCGTCTTCAATACCAAGAATCTGTCTTACATTAGCTTCTGGACTAGGAATATCAAATTTATCAAAGGATTCATCCAACGGATCAAATCTAAATATTGAATTGGAGCCGAAATCGCTTATCCATACTTTGTCATTTGTGTCTACATAAACTGCGTATGGCTTTGGATTACCTCCTGGCAATTTCCATTCCTTCCATTGATCTTTTTGAGAGTCATACATTCCCAACTGTCCAGCATTCCATTCAGATACCCAAATATTCCCATTAGAGTCCGACCATACTCTTCTTGACCCTTGATCTGGTGTCGGAGGTTCTAAAACGGTTACTTGTCCTGTTTTTGTGTCTACAAGTCCCACATAATTGCCTGCTAGTGATGCATAGTATACCGACCCGTTTGGTGTAGTTGTGATCCCATAAGGACCTGGTCCTTTGGGTGCATCAAATATTTCCATGGCTCCTGTCGATGGAAACAACCTTCCATATATTCCACTCTGACCTGTAAACCATAAAGTTCCATTATTGTCAAATGTAGCCGTATTAAGATTTGCATATCCAACACCTTGTGGAAGTGGATAAACAGTAACATTCTTTGTAAAAGGATCTACTCTAACAATCGCATTTAAACCTCCGTCGGTGATCCATGGTGCTCCGTCCGGACCTGCTATAACACCATGGGGTGCCGAACCTTCCCCAAGGAAGATATGCAAAGTCTCTCCAGTTGTAGTATTTAATTTTCCAAGTTCTCCAGAAGACTGTGCTGTATACCAAACAATATCCTTAAACAAGTTCTTTGAAACATTACTATTGACAAAAGACATTGATGTAGCCGGAGCTACGTCATGGGGTCTTGAACCTTCTGGAACGGGATACTCTGTTAAAGTAATGCTTTGATTGTAAGAGTCTGCGATGATTGTATTTGAATTTGGTGATTCTTGATCATCTGACATTGATGGTATGGATACTAAAGTATACTCATATTCCCCGTGGCTTGAAATTGTTATCGCCATACTTTGAAAATCCATGTTCTTGAAATAAACATGATCTCTGTCAATCCGCGTTTCTGTATCGTATCCCAAGGTTGTGTTTTGCAATAACGATGTACTTGAAATACCAATACCATAAATAATCACACAGAGGATGATAATTATTTTAAAATGATTAAACATAGATTCTTTGCATTCATTAAATATACAAAAAATTATTTAAGGGTATTTAAGGAGTTTCAGGCTTGGGAAAATAATTATTCTACTTACCTAGGTAGGTAAATTCCTTGTTATTTGAGTAGTGAAAAACAACTAAAGTCTTCCACGAACGCATCAAAACTATGCTACCATGAGAAACTTAATCCCTGCTCTCCAAGATGGTTACTAATATTTATATCCGTACTATCAGACATTAAACACAAATATACATGATCAGGTCAAACGACTCATTGAGATATTCCATGTTATAGAACTATACTATTTGTCACTTTGATATTACCACAATTATGAGAACTCGATTTAACATTAATTTGAGCACAAATCTAGTTCGCTGCATAAAAGAGAGCTGCGATCATACCGTTGAAAATATTTCAATTTACTGTGTTATATTATAACTTGATTTGACTATTAGATCAAGATAATCCTTTTTTTAAATCATTCATGGTCATTAAATTATTGCAAAATACTTTTCCACCCATAAAAAACAGTGGTTCAGCAACTTTGGGAATCTGATCTGCAGAGGAAATATCTGCTATAAAAATGGCTGTTCTTTCTTCTTCATTTGCGGTAAAATACGCTGCCTCTGCATTTATCTTTTTGATATATTCTTCCGTTTCCTTAATAAAATTTGAATTTTTCACCATCTCATTGCCTTAAGCTGTAGGAAATGAAGCTCGTATGCTCATTTCGTTTTGTAACAATGACCTTAGGTGATGTGAAATAAATCAAGTATAACAAATTGTAACGATAGAGAGGCTATTATGAGCCAGTTCCGTGTTTGGCCTTTCCTCTCTACCTTAATAATGACCTTCGGTGAACGGAACAGAAACCCGGGTCATCCTTTTCTAATAATATGTATTTAACATTTTATTTAAATGGTGACTATCGATATTTATCATTTTACAGATCGATTTGAATTTCCCTCTTCATACTAGTATAAACTTTGATAATTGTACAGATTCTTTAGAAAATCTGTGAAAAATTGGGCGCTTATTATGTCAGACCACTTTACACTCCTCACTTTAGTTTATCGACTAACGGCTTGATAAATACGCCTATGAATCCTGGGGCAGATAAACCAATAAAAAAATTACCTATTCCAAATTCCTTAAATTAATCAATTATTTAAGGGGGATATTACCCAAGGGGATTTAGAGTATTTGTGACTGTATTAGTAACTTTGACATCCAAACAAACAAACAAACATCATGATATCCTGGGTTCCAAATTATAATATAAAAGTTCACAAGACCATGTCAATGTAGTTTATCCGTAAAGTGACGGACAGTTACTTCGTAAGAATAATAGATCTCTGTATCCTCATTCCGTATTTTCTGGATAATTAGAACTGGCAAATGTAAATGCTAATTGTTTTGATTAAAAATGCTAATACAAATTACGGCCCTATTACTGCGGGAAACCGAATCCTCATACTTCTAATTCATATGGTATCTTGTATAATTGTGATGATGCTGTGACTCGAAACTTTTCCCTTTTATTCCTTGAATTTGATTCAAAAATTGCATTGGATCTTAAACCATATTCCAGAATCTATTCTATCAGAGCCCAAGTTAGGAAAATTATAAAATATTTTCTGGCCTTATGCAATTTTAAAAATTATAGATTATTGATT
>QCWC01000106.1 GCA_013114705.1 Candidatus Nitrosocosmicus sp.
TATTGTAATAAAACATATACTTTATATATATAATTATTATTTTGACATCAAATTAGCATTTCCGCATTTCATTTTTTAGCAAATGAAGCTCTTTAGAACCACCATTAAAGAAATAAATTCAAATTTTTGACATATAGGAACCCAACTAAATGTCGATGTATGCTTTTGGATATTCTCACTGTGATAATCCCTGTAATAATGAAATCATATTGCTATTAACTGATTTAAAACGTTTATCTAAGTTGCGATCTGTGTTTTGTAGGTTCATGATCACGCACTGCTCCATAACCTTTGGCAATAATATTGTCATCATATCTTTAATTGCAACTAAAGTGTCAGATAACGTATATCTAGAACGACATGCTATTAATCACAATCACTCTTTATGAATGATATAAATTTTAATAAATCGCGTGTTCTTTTTGAAAGGGCCACCAAGGTAATTCCTGGCGGAGTTAACAGCCCGGTAAGATACTTCAAACCATACCCATTTTTTGTAGAATCTGCAAATGGTAGTAAATTATTTACCAATGACGGAAATGTATTAATTGATTATTGTCTAGGGTATGGGTCTGTTTTCCTAGGGCATGCTAATCAAGAGATTGGAACAGAGATAAAATATCAAATCGACAAAGGAAACTTATTTTGCACACCCACAGAAAAGGAACTTCAATTAGCAGAAATATGCACAAGAATAATTCCTTGTGCAGAGATGGTTAGAATAATGAACACAGGTGCAGAAGCAGCAATGCACTCAATTAGGTTAGCAAGATCATTTACAAATAAAACTAAATTGGTTAAATTTGAAGGCGGTTATCATGGAGCCTTTGACTACGTTCTTAACAAGGCAGGGTCAGCAGCTGCCACAATGGATTATACAGATGGAATATTAACTGAAAGCGCATCAAAAACCATCACCATTCCATTCAATGACATTGAATCAGTCCAGAAAGTTATAAATAAAAAAGAGAACCGCGACGATCTCGCGTGTATTATAATTGAACCGGTATTGGCAAATGCTGGTCTCATACTTCCAGAGAAGGAGTATCTTAATAATTTACGTAGCATAGCTAAAGAAAATAACATATTATTGGTATTTGATGAAGTAATCACGGGTTTCAGATTGGCTTTAGGCGGAGCTAGCGAATTCTTTGGAATTAGGCCAGATATTGCTATTTTCGCCAAGACATTAGGAAATGGATATCCTATATCGCTAGTTGCAGGTAGCAAAGAAATAATGTCGGGATTTGCACCAAGTGGATCAGTATATCAAGCAAGTACTTTTGCTGGGAATCCGATTTCAGTAACGGCGGCCCTCAAAACATTAGAAATACTAGTCAATGAGAAAAATACAATTTATCCAAAAGTTGTCATCAATTGTGACAAGATTGTTGATGCCATTAGAGACATTGTACATGATAAACGATTAGATATTACGCTGAATTCTATTGGTTCAATGTTTCAACTTTTTTTTTCTGATATACCGATTAAAGACTATAGTTCAGTAAAATCAACAAACACCGAATCCTTCTACAAATTATTTAAAATCTTGTTAAGTAAGAACATATTCATTCCGCCCTCACCCTATGAAACATGTTTTATTTCAACAGTACATAATGAAGAGGATATTGAAAAAACAATAGACGCTTATGAGTCAGCCCTGTCGACGGTGATGAATAGTTAAAGAAATAGTAGTTGCCACAAGGGCTAGCAACCTGGCCACTAGACAAACTGAATTAATCATTTCATTACTAAAAAAAATTCAACCAGGCATAAAAATAAGAACAGACAAAACCATAACGCAAGGAGACAGGGATAGCAGGCCTTTTTTTGTCATGAATAAAACAGGTGTCTTTGAAAAAGAGGTGAATGAGAAATTATTAAGATATCAGGCGGATTTTGCAGTTCACAGTCTCAAAGATCTTCACGCAGGAATATCTGATAAGTTGATTATTGCTTGTATTCCAAGAAGAGAAAAACCCAATGATGTATTCATAAATAGCACTGATGACAAGAAACTCGATAGACTTTCTCCTGGTTCCATTATAGGTACAAGTAGTATCAGAAGAGCTTTGCAAATTAAGACCAGGTATCCCCACTTAAAAATCAAATCAATTAGAGGGAATGTGGAAACCAGATTGAATAGATCAAAGGAGAAAAAATACAGCGGAATAATCCTCGCAGAGGCAGGAATAGACAGATTGGGATTATTTAACCACATAACTCAAAGATTAGACATTCGTAGCTTTACTCCTGCACCAGGGCAGGGTGCATTAGCAATAGTTTGTAGAAAGGAAGATACTGATCTATGTATATTATTGAAAAAAATTGAACATGCTAGATCTCAAATAGAAGTTCAGGCCGAAAGATCCCTAACTGATGCCATAGGAGCAGGATGTACTGTTCCATTGGGTGCCCTGGCAAGTACGCAAATTAAACAAAAACGGATTTCACTTTATGCCGTAGTCTATTCCTTGGACGGTAGAAAAACTATCAAGGTAGCAAAACAGTATGGAATTGATCATCCAATAGAGTTGGGGAAAATGGTTGCGGACGACTTAATTTCAAAGGGTGCAAAGGAGATAACAAAAGAATGGAATAATAATAATAATATGAATATTGATGTGTTAAATGAGTTAATAGGATGAAGAATAAAGACGGTTTGGGAATGGTCTACATCTGTGGTGCGGGTCCCGGTGATCCAAAACTGTTGACTTTAAGAGCATCAGAGCTAATTGATCAAGCAGAAGTAATTCTATATGATAGATTAGTAGGCAAGGCAATAATTGATTTGTTTCCAAAGTCAGCAGAAAAAGTATATGTTGGAAGAAACATAGGAGATCCCACCACTCATCAAGATAAGACTAATGAATTGATGTTAAAATACGCAGGCATGGGTAAAACAGTTTTGAGGTTAAAAGGAGGCGACCCTTTCATTTTTGGAAGAGGTGGTGAGGAAGCAGAAATCTTGATTGAAAACAATGTACCATTTGAGATCATCCCAGGTATTACCTCAGGGATAGGTGCGGCTGTGTATTCAGGTATCCCGCTTACACATAGAAAATATAGTTCTGCAGTAGCTTTTGTTACTGGTCACGAAGATCCATATAAAAAAACACCAGAGGTGAAATGGGAGAAATTATTTGATGCGGTAGATACAGTGGTAGTGTATATGGGAACAGAGAAATTGGAGACAATAGTTGAAAGGATTAAGAATGAGGGAAAAGATGCGTTGAAACCTGTTGCAATAGTTCAGAACGGAACTCTCAAGAATCAGAAGGTGATTATAGGAAATCTCAATAATATCGTTGTTTTATCTAAGCAAGCAAAGATTGAGCCACCAGCTATAGTGATTATTGGTGATATTGTTAGGTTAGGTGATAAAATAAGTTGGTTTAATCAAACAACAAAGGCAGTAATTCCAGAGGAATGAAAAAAATAAGGCTAAATAAATATAATAGCGCACTAACCGCACTCATGCAAGGGATCTTTTAAGCTTGGATGTCAAAAACATCATAATCAGTCGAGAAACTGTTTCCGAAAATGACATTCCGGTAAATGGGAAAAAACTCCCATACAAGATTAACCTGATCACATTACCTACAATGAATTTTAAAAAAATATACTCAAAGGATGTCAAAGTTGCACTAGCAAAAATTTCAAAATCACACTATGATCATTGTATCTTCTTAAGTTCAAACTCTGTGGATATCTTTTTTGAAATGATAAAGGATGAGCATGAGTATATGGAAATTTTACATGGGTTATCAACAATGAAGATCATCGCAATCGGTCCCAAAACCAAATATACATTAAGAAAACATGGTTTTAAATCGCAAGTGGCAGATCATCATAATAATAATTATTCGATGACCGGTATCAATAAGTTTCTCCAGGAATTGGATTCAGAAATAAAAAAAGGACATCAAGATGATTCTCTAAAAATCTTATTACCAAGGAGTGCACAATCTGTAAAATCAAATAATTTTATTAATTCAACATTTGAAAATATTGAGTTAGACCAGGTTTTTTTTTATGACACTACCGAAATTAAGAATGCATCCAATTCTCCAGTCTGGAAGAAATTGACAAAATTATCGAATTGTGAAGGAAAATCGTTCTTAATCTTTACTAGCCCATCGGCGGTGAGATCGTTTTTCAATATAATGTATCAACTTTCACCCAAATTTTATGACAACAGGACTGAAAAGGATATAATACATGATTTGAGGATTTACAAGGTAATTTCAATCGGTCCCACAACTTCCAGAGCATTAATTGAAAGAGATATTGCATATCTGGAATCTTCAACACATACAGTTAAGGGAACATTAGAATTGGTTTTCAAATTACCCTAGGAACTAATTGTGTCATCATCCTTTGATTAACTAAAAACACCCTTGAAATTAATAATCTGTTTCTTCAGGTATTTATCTCAACACGAATAATTATTACCATTAATGTAGTATATACTCAAAATTGTTTTTCTCTTTATAATCGAATTCGATCATTTCTCCTACATTTAAGTTGACGATATATTGACAAATTCGATTTATGTTGTCCGATTGACCAATTTATTGAAAGCAATCATTGATGTCCAAAAACTAGGAAAAATATAGGGGTGTATATGGTTGTAAAAAAACTACAATAGACAGGTAATAGCTATCGATATTTGTAGTGTTTTTCAAAAATATCTGCTGTTTCCTTGTACCTCGATTTTTCTACCTCTAGAATTTGCTCCATTACCTCATCTCCTTTTAATAGTAATGGTTTTCCAGTCCACTTGTTCTCAAACAAATAACTAATCCATGCGCGAATAAAGGGTCCCATTTTACGGGATAAAGGTTCTACAAATCCATTAATTATCTCGCGTTTAGCACCCTCTCTATCCAAGCCTTTGCACATCAGATAGAAAATTTGCTCCTCATCTATCTGCGAGACCGATGCAGAGTGTGTTGCCTTAACCTCGTTGGTTTCAATTTCCAATCCCGGAATAGCATCTGCCTGTGCGCCTTTATTCAACAAAATAGCGTGTCCAGCTAAATATGCTTCCGATATCTGGGCATTTTTTCGAATCTTTATCATGCCTTTAAACAAGGATTTGGCAGTATCTTTCACTATCGATTTAACCAATACTTTACCACGGGTACTAAATCCCACGTGATCTAAATTAGAAGAAATATCAAACATTTGGTTATTTGTACCAAAAACTATTTGAACGTCTTCAGATTGTGCCCCAGGGCCGTCCATAATACTATCAGTTTTAAATCTACAAAGTCGGGCACCAAACATGCCAGAATACCAAGACATTTTAGCGTCTTTTTCAACAAATGCTTTTCTATTGGATATACACAGAGTGTCCAAATTCATTGCTTGAAGTGTTATAAACTCTAATTCAGCTGTAGGTTTAATATCACATTCAAGAAACTCAAAATAACCTTGCTGATTTTTTTCCTTTGTGTCTATCTTATCCGATGTGCCAGTAGCATCTAATCCCAGCTTATTCTTATTTGACGAAGTAGAAATTAATGACGATGAAGAGTATAGTTCTTGCACAATTGTTGCTTTAGAGCCTTCCTCTGATACAACAATATTTCTACAAATAGATGAAGTACAATCATCTTTAAGCGAGTATACAACTCGGATGGGATCTTCGATAATCAAATTTTTTGGAATATAAATAAAGAATCCGGATTGGAATGCAGACGATCCCAAGATTAGAAAACGATCTTCGTGATTAGTAGAAGTCTCCTCAAAGTATTTCTTTACTAAATCGGCATGCTTAACCATCGCCTCTTCGATAGTACAAATAATTAAACCCTTTTTAGCCAACTCCGGTGGATTGAAGATATGCACAGCTGTTGAGCCTATCAAAAGTACACTGGGAGAGGACTTTATTTCCTTTAAGCGTATTTCTAGATCTTTTGAAATAGATATATTCTCTTCGTTAGAAAAAAAAATGTTTTCGGGTCTTAATACCGTCAATCCGGTATATTTAGAATATAGAGGAGAAACTTCTGACGGCAAACCGGAAAATTTAGACATAATATCTTTTCTACTAGAAGATACCCAAGTGGGCTCAGTATTTTTTTTAGATAGAATTTCTTGTAGATTATTTTCTGAAAGTGAAGAAAGTGTTATCATAATTTATCATTCATGTTTACAAATAGCAATGCAATGCAATATGAAAATGGAATAGAGCATTAACCTACTGATCCTTCCATTTCCATTTTTACAAGTCTATTAAGTTCAACTGCATACTCCATTGGTAATTCTTTGGTAAAGGGCTCCATGAATCCTCCAATAATCATACTTAATGCATCAGATTCAGAATATCCTCTGCTCATTAGATAGAATATTTGTTCATCACCAATTTTTCCTACCGTTGCCTCATGAGTAATTGTTGCATCATCTTCGTTAACCTCAACATAAGGATAAGTGTCAGTCCTAGAAAACTCGTCTAGTAACAAGGCATCACATCTAACATTTGACTTTACACCATTTGCTCCTTTGGCAACATGCAATAAACCTCTATAAGTAGTTCTACCTGAATCTTTGCTAACGGATTTGCTTGTGATTCTCGAAGTGGTGCCAGGAGCTAAATGAACAACTTTTGCACCGGCATCTTGATGCTGAGCTTTACCAGCAAAAGCAACAGACACAATTTCGGCATGTGCATTTTTGCCAAGCATGTAAACCCCAGGATACTTCATTGTAAGTTTGCTACCGAGGTTACCATCAATCCATTCTACTGATGCATTTTCATATGCATATGCTCGTTTTGTTACAAGGTTGTATACATCCTTACTCCAATTTTGTATTGTAGTATATCTTATTTTTGCACCTCTTTTAGCGATCAATTCAACAACTGCAGAATGTAGAGACTCTGTTGAATAAACGGGAGCAGTACATCCCTCGATATAATGGACATCTGCCCCTTCATCTGCAATAATCAATGTCCTTTCAAATTGACCAATGTTTTCTGCATTTATTCTGAAATATGCTTGTAATGGTAAATCCACTTTTACATTTGGTGGAATATATATGAACGAACCTCCCGACCATACAGCACTATTTAGTGCTGCAAATTTGTTATCCTCTGGCGGAATGACCTTTCCAAAATACTTTTTAACTAAATCAGGAAATTTCTTGACAGCCGTATCAGTATCTAGAAAAATTACTCCTTGTTGTTCCAAGTCCTCCCTTAAATTGTGATAGACCACTTCTGATTCGTACTGTGCTCCTACACCTGCCAGGAATTTTCTCTCTGCTTCTGGAATACCTAATTTTTCAAAGGTATTTCTAACGGATTCTGGAACATCATCCCAGCTTTTACTTTGCTTGTCAGAAGCTTTAGCATAATAGTATATATTTTGAAAGTCTATATGAGAAAGATCACCGCCCCAATTTGGCATAGGTTTGCTCATAAAAACATCATACGATCTCAATCTAAAATCACGCATCCAGTCAGGCTCTCCTTTCATTTTGCTAATTTCCTCAACAGTGCCCCTGGATAGACCTTTTTTACTTAAATAGACATAAATTTCAGTTGAATCCTTAAAGTCATATTTACTATAATCCATATCTAATTCTTTTGGAGAAGCCCGTAGGGTTCACCGCGCACGGCGGCCCGCAGGACGGCGACCTGATCTGCGGGCAGGTCGGGT
>QCWC01000107.1 GCA_013114705.1 Candidatus Nitrosocosmicus sp.
TTCACAAGAAAGATCGATGGGGGGTTCTCCCACCGGCAGTCCATCGGATATTTTGAAAATGTTAGAGTTCTGTCAACGTCATGGGATCAAACCAATAATAGAAGAATTCTCATTGTCAAGTGCAAATGAAGCCTTAGACCATTTGACAAAAGGACTGGCTAGATATCGAATTGTCCTAAAAAATGACCTCTAAGATAGGTATTGTTCTAACACTATATGTAACAAATTTTGTCCCCGATTTTCTTTGTTCCTCAGATGTCGAATTAATTTATCCATTGTTCATGGTTCAGTTATGAAATTAAGAGTATGATCACTCATAAAAGTTACAAATATCAGTTTAGAAACAAATCAGATCTAAATAAAAGGGGTTCCTTACGTCTGGGAAAAACTATAGTTAAAATGTAATTACCTACAATTTACAAAACTACTTTCTAGATGGCAGACTAAATGTAAATTTAGAACCAGTCATTTTATTGTTAGCATCAAAACAATTTTCTGCCCATATTTTTCCACCATGAGCTTCGATTATCTTTCTAGAAATATACAGGCCTAATCCCGTTCCCTTTTTGGATGTGGACACAAATTTAGAGAACAATTTAGGTAATACATCTGAGTCGATGCCGCATCCAGAGTCACTTATGCTCAGTAACAATTCATTTGAGTCAAGAGTATTGAGTATGTTAACATGAATTTTGCCAACTTTAGTAAACTCTACTGCATTTTCTAGCATATTCATAATGACTTGGATTATTCTAACTTTGTCTGCGTAAACCGTGAAAAGGCCACTCTTACAAAAAGTCGTTTTTTTATCATCACAGTCTTTTTGTGGCATATATTCTATTTCCAATTGATCTTTATTTAAGAAATGGAGATTGTTATTGTATTCTTTAACGATATCTATTATAAGTTGTTCTAAATTAAATGTTTCTTTATTTAATATTAGTAATTCATTTTCTAATTGAGTAACATTTAACACTTTGTCAACTAATCTAGCAAGTCTCTTTGTACTCTGATTGATCGTAATTATAAATTTATTACAAGCTTCTATATTGCCTTTCATATTCATTAGTATATCTGAAAATCCCAATAATGATTGAATAGGATTCCTAAGTTCGTGAGCTGCAATGTTTATAAATTCCTTTTGAAGTCTATCTTGCAGTTTTAACTTGTCAAATAATTCTGCTTGGTTCCATAGTGCTTCAAATATTGAAGCATAGGATTTTGAAATTCTTATACTGTTCGAATATGAGGAAAGTCCTATTGATTGTATCAGATCCATGGAAGATATATTTCGAGATTCAATCAGTAAGGATTTTTTCTTGTCTACTATTAAGAACCCAATTTCTGTAAGTAGTCTACTATCTAAAAGTTTCAATCTAAAGTTTTCAATTCCATTAAATTGATATTCTAGTTGAATATCATTCAAGTTAGCTGATTCGGAAATTTGATCACAAACTTGGTCAAATATCATCCTGATTTGTTTACGTATCCTATCATCGATTTCTTCGGCGATCAGAATCCGGATATTTAAATCAGGTTTGTTTGACGCGATAGTTTTGATTAATTCGATCATTCCAATATCCACCTGCCTAAGAAAAGAATTAAAGCTTGGCAGAATCCCCAATATCTCTGTTTCTGCACAAGATATTAAAGTCCTCATAAGGTTCACTAATTCTTCTGGATCTTCAATTGTCTCTATGAAAGATAGCTCCGTTTCATTCTCCAATGACTTTATTATGCGGTCTGGATCTTTGCCATTTTTCCATAATTCAGTGAATACTTTTGAGAAATGGTTTAAATATGAAGGATCGTTACTATATAATATACTGTCGGTTGGATCATCCATACCTGTTCTCTTTATGGCTACAGCCAAATCACAATCCGTAATCATATAATTTATTGAGAGAATTTCTTTGCTATGTTTGATTTCTATTCCTAATTTAAGTAATTTTTTTATTAGTTCGAAATTATCTCTATTAATTTCAGCGAGGATTCTTATCTTTTTGTGTGGCACTATATTCTTGCGTTGCAATGAAGACGTTAGGAACTTGGTCAAATAATTCTTGCTGTATTTGAATCCTTCAATCGATGTGCAGATGCTAATGTCAGAGGCGGGTGTCAAAATCTTAGTTATTACATTCTCTATTACCATATCAGTTGATCCCTCAATCAGCTTTGTTTCATAGAATTTGATTCCCTCTTTTATTTCCCTAATTCTCCTCTGAGCTGGTATCGCATTCTTCCACAGTGTGTCAAATACAAATTGACCTTGTTCTACGACTTCATCTACATTGCTATAAATGACCTCGGTCAGGGGCTGTGCTTCTTTAAGAACAGTAGTAGCCATATACTCCGAGTCATTTACGGCGATTCCACCTTTGAGACTATCTAAGTGTCTTAACTCGCTTACAATCTTAATCAGTTCTTCACAATACTCCAAGTTATCTCTTGTAATGATTGTTATACACCGTATTTTGCCACCACGTGATAAAATATCCCGATATCCATTATAATACTGAGGAATTTTAATTACGATTGATGGAGCTCTATCGTCAAAGGTAATGTCCATTTTAGTACGAGTATTTTTCATGAATTCTACGCCTTTCCCGACTGCGTTCTCAGCTCCGTATAGGATTTGAGTATTTTTGTGAAGATGAAGTCTCTGATGTGATAATGCCTTCTTGTCATGCTCGCCGGAGGTCAAGAATACCATTTCTTATTGTTGGAGATATATAAAACATATATAGAACATCCATTCACACGAATTAATAATAATAATGATATACAACCAATCAAAATAGAAATAATTAGAATTAAACTTTTGATATTGTTTAAGATATAGGAATCACAACTTGTCACAAGTTATATTTTCAATATGCCCGCAATGGATTCATCATATAGCCTAGTAGGTAACCAAGTTTTGATATCTAAATAGTACAATAGACAATCAATAGACTAACCAGGTATTTACATTTCATACATGTAGTAAGCAAGCATCTTTCATATTTTGATCGTTATAATCTCCAAAACGGCAATAAAAGAGCAATATTTAGGGTTTATAGAATAATGACTATTCAGCTAGTTTAGGACACGTGACTGCTCAGGGCATCCTTGGATATGTCCTGAGTAAAATATCTAGGTTCATTTCCAAATAAACTTTCTCGAGTAATTCATAAACTCGCATTCATGCTTGTCCTCATCAATATTTAAAAACTATCAATTTTGATTTGAGACGGTTACTAAATAATACCTACTAATATCGCAAATTTTGTATTTTTGTCTATAGAATTAGACTTGGTTTGGATTATTATCTATTATTGACTTTGCCTTTTTGAAGATTTTAATCCACATTGGCCAAGTTAAAAGGCCAGTATTAGTGTTCCTTTTACTTGGATGATAAGAAACAATAAGTACTCTTTCATCCCCGTCTGAATAAATACCACCATGACGAAATTTCAAGCCGCGATTATTTGTTAAATTGCAATAAGAATCTAATGCAATTTTACCCAAGGTTACAATTACCTTTAACGTTCCTTTCAATACGGAAAGTTCCTTTTTTAAATGTGTAGCACAGTTTAGAATTTCATTATATGTGGGCTTATTATTTGGAGGTGCACATTTTACTACAGAGGTGACATACGCATTCTTTAACACTAATCCATCGTTTATAGATACACTATTTGGGATATTCGCAAAACCGGTTTCAAACATTGCCCTCATAAGCCAATCGCCAGAACTATCTCCAGTAAACATTCGCCCTGTTCGATTCCCACCATGTGCAGCAGGAGCTAGTCCAACTACTAATAGACTAGCTTTAGAATCACCAAATGAAGGCACGGGTCTGCTCCAATAATCGTCCTGTCTAAATTTAGATTGCTTACTCATCCCAACCGAATGTATATATTCGATTAGACGAGGACACAACCTACAATTTCTAATATCTTGTTGTATGTCTAGCAAATTCAAATTAGTAGGTATCTGCATACTTTGAAAACTATTCTTTTATATTTGATATTGACCATATGATTTTTGTGTTTTATTTAGCGAAGTTACTTTAATATTTTAAGTGGTAGTCGATATTGCATCTACAGAACAAAAATTATCCGGGGAATAATATATATAAATATTATCGAGCACAAAGGCCACTAAGTATTTTATAGTTCCAGAATCGGTCGAAATATTGTTACAAAGGATGAAAGGATGGCTGATGGATACAGGTACGTCTAATTTGTAATGACGGAACCGTTAAAAAACAAAAGAATGAAATAATATTTGTCAGGTATCCACAAACCAAATTTCAGTATTGGATAGTTACTGAACCCATGAGACATTAATCGAAGGAAGTATTTTTCTACTGTTAAGGATAAGAATGGGGACGATTTAGATTGCAAAATATTGGAATGGATCGAAAGAGGTTATGAAAAGGACTTGAAAGTAAAGGAGGATAGAAAACTTCAAGATCTCATAGAAGAGATTTTTGATCAATTAGTGTATTTGAGATTTAAAGGTTTATTTTCAGGAATTTTATCGGTTTACTGATGGGGATAACATCAAGATCCATAGCCGTAAAAAGAAATAGGAATATGGAATCAACTTGTGATGTGATTATCCCAATACCAACATGCTTGCGATCGGCTAGCTGATAAACCGTGTAACAAAGAAGCACTTGTAATCTTATCCTTCATTACTTTTTTTGATGTTGCTATCAATTAATCAAGAGTTAAAGAAAGTATACGAGGTCAATGGCACATAATCACTTTCTTCACCTATGACATTGTCTTCAACACCAACGGTTTGAGCATATAGTACCATTGTCAGGATTTTATCTTTTACATTTAATGTATCAGGGATTTGGATTTCGAGATTAATATCCTCTTCATTTAGCTCCCATTTGTTTGCCTCGATAATTCTATATGTACTATCTTCCTTTTCCTGGACATATTCTAAATCCGGAGGTAATGGCTTTGACACCATTAACTTTAGATCTCCAAAATCATAACTATTTTTATCTCGATTCTTCTCATAATCTAGTTTAGTAGGGAACTCGTCCAAAAAGAAAGACACATGATTGATTTCAAAATTGAAGTTATCTGGATCATTGATTCTTGCCTCCAGTTTAATAGCATCATCATTCTTTATTATTGTAAAGTCAGGTCTTAGATAATGATTTTCGAAATTTTGAACCATAACGAAGTAATAGTCATTGTACGCGATCCCAATACTTACATGTGTATGATACTTGTTTAAGATATTGTTCTTGTGTCCATCATTGCAACATAGTTTGTCATTATACATCATAGAATGTTGCAAACCACTAATTGCTTTGAATCGATCAATTACTGGACAATAGAATCTTTTTTGATCGTAACATTGATCGGATACAGGGTAATAATTTTGAGTCCCATTTGTAATAACGTAACTTATTTGACCTATATTTTGTTGCACATAACCGGTTCCATTATAGAAAGAATAAAGCATGTATGGCTTAAATCCCTCTAAGCTCAAATGAGATATAGTCTTCGTTCGTAATAATTCATTTGCATGAATTTGAGCAGCAGTATTATTACTTAAAAATAGCAAAGGAAGATCATATTTTTTTCGATCATCATTAATTTTGGATAAGGCGAAATTTTTTAAATCATTAAGTAATCTTAAATGATGCCAATCATCATTCAATAGTATAGATTTCGATGCATATGTCAAAATTACACTATTGAAGGTTAAAACGATGATCAAAATCAACCCAACTAATAATGGTTGGTATTTTATTAGCATGGATAATAAAAGACCCCTCAAAATAATATTTTTATTTTTTGTGATAATCGTGTAGTAGAATCTTTCTGACAAATCATGTTATGATCAAATAATATTTCTGATTCCAGGTTATTAGATTCACTTTCTAGCAGTTTCGCTTGTTGATCTTTGTATCGTCTGTAATCTTTTATTATCAAAAATTTTTTAAGATTATGTATTACTGACCCCATGTCGATTCCCCCTTTCCAGATAAATTGGCCAATCAAATTACATCTTGTCGTTAACAAGGATCAAACCACTTTCAACTACTTCAAAAATATGAGGATTCGTCCATTTCTTAAATTGACAATGCTTCTTTTCGTCAACAAGTTTGTAGCAGAATGAAAGATTATATTCAAAGTCCATGTTCTAATCTAACATATTCATTTCCCTCATTATCTTGATCGTGAAACGTTGTGTACAGCCTCATTACTGAATTGATTTGATGATGAGAAATGATAAGGACATCTGTTCATTTGATTCGACGTCCTCTCGGCATTTTCCGCACGAAAAACAATTATTGATAACGACCAAGGTTCACGAATTGTAATTAATGACTTTGGAAAAAGGCTAAGTGTGAGAGCAGTAGAATCAGGTGGAGTAAGTTGGATTAACCGAATACCCAATTCTAATAAAGTGTCCTTAACGAACTTGAACCCTAGTTTATCAAACCTTGAGTTTAATGATTCCTCTTGAATTTTTTAAAAAAATAATTATAGAAGAAATATTAGTAATCATGTCGTTGACAAAATTGTTCCAATTAAATCCATTCGTCACTGACTATTTGATAAATTTTTTTTCGTATGTCATCTAAATTGGTCTTTTCAACAACTAACCCTTGTTCTTTCAACTCTTCTAGGCCTGTCTGAACTGTTCTTCTCGGCAAATTCGTAATATTAATTAGGTCGCTTTGTTCCATAGAATTTCGGGTTTTGATGACATAATAAATAAACTTGGTTGCTGGACTCCCTTTTGCAATCTTCTTCATACTGGAGATGCCATAACTGGATCTTGAAAGAAACCCCTTTCTTTGTGACTCTATAGACATGACGTTATCCAAATTTATTTCACCCAAGTTTACTCTTTGTCCAAACTCAGCTATTAGAGCCGATTGTTGAATCTCCAAAGGAGTTTCGAAAATTATCCTATTTGGTGAAATCTTAGATGTCACTGCACCAACTACATTCCACTTTATATTACCTTTTTCATCGTAAATACTCACAGCATATCCCAAATTACCCTCCAACAGAATCTTCTCTGAACCTACATCAAGAGCTTCGTTGATTTTTGCAACCGTCTGATCAAAAGACATTTGTCGCCTGGGATCCTTTTTGCCTATTTTCCATAGAGGTTTGAGGTTTTTTGAAAACAACTTTTCAGATATCTGTTTCTTTTTTTCAATAGATAATTCTATATTATTTTCGCCAATTTCAATGATATCGAACCCTAATCGATGTACGTCTTCAACATATGTATCAAATGATTTTTCCAACAAAGCGTACTCTGTAAGAGTACTACCAACAGATACCAAAATATTGTAATCGTGATAAAAGGAAATTCGCTTTGCTAATTGATCGTCGGAGATCATTAATGGCAATGCGCCATAAATCTTGACCATATCAATATGTGGGGAAATTATCTTGAAATTTTCATTATCAAATCCCTGAAATTTATCTACTATATAAGAAATCCCTTCAGCACGTGGTTTTTGCCAATCAATCCTCTTGATAGATAAATGGTCGAGCATATCTATCAATAAAGGTACCTATATATTGATATTCCATAAATTTGCAATGAAATTTCTGAACATGTTATACGGATTAATGTATGCTCTCGTCAAAAATCAAATTGCGCTATT
>QCWC01000108.1 GCA_013114705.1 Candidatus Nitrosocosmicus sp.
GATCGAGACTGCCGACTGTAGTTTTCAAATCTAGTGTCGAAAATATTGAAAAGGTTGTTTTAGACGGAATTCGCAGAGGTACTGAAATAACTATATCGTCTTGATATCTCCTGAATATTCATCTAGTCCGTCTTCGATGATTTTCGAATAAATACTAGATCCTTGTTCAATTGTTAACGGTTTTGATTGGGCTTTTGCAAATCCAGATTCATCTGTAAGATATATTATCATTTGATTATTGTATATTATTTTCCCAGCAAAAGTTCCTTCTCCAACTGGCGCAAATCCACTACTGTTTTCCTCTTTCTTGATCGTATAAGTTGGCATTGCAAAACCAGTATATTCAAATAATTTTAATTGGGCTTCCTTGGCCCTTTTTTGACCTATGAAAGCTGCTTCATTATACTTCATGATTGTAATTTAAATGAGAAAATAATCATATTAAAATATGCTAGAAAAATCGAGTTTGAAATCGCCATCGATGCAAATATTGGGATACATTATTAATATGTGTTTATTAGTAGGGATTGTGAAATAATTCTTATGGCATTCATAAATGGATTGGAATGGGTTATAATAATATTAGTTATTGTAGTCATCTTCTTTGGTGCCAAAAAAATACCCGAATTGGCTCGCTCGATGGGAAAAGCCACTAGCGAGTTTCAAAAAGCTAGAATGGAAGCTAAAAAAACAATTGATAATCAAACCGCGAATGAAGAAAATGAACAGCGTTCTGTTGACAGAGAAAAGTTAGAATCAATAGCGGAAACTTTAGGTGTTGATTACACAAATAAGGATGATCAAGATTTGAAAAATGCTATTGATGAAAAATTAAAAAAACAAGGGTCACAATAAACGAGAAATAAATCAAAAATATGCAAATCCGAATACTACAAATATAATATCAAATACAGTGCAGATTGAATGTCAGTAAATGGTATCCTTGACAATTACGATTTCGAAAATATTACCATCGGTGTTTTGGGAAGCCATTCTGCCTTAGAAATATTGGATGGTGCCAAAGACGAAGGCTTCAAAACCATCTGCATATGTCAAAAGGGGAGAGAACTTCCTTACCAAAAATTCAAACGATTATCTAATGAAATCCTTATTTTAGATGATTTTTCGGATTTGATCCACGAGGAAAATCAACAAAAATTACGTGATCTAAATACAATAATTGTCCCTCATAGATCTTTTGTGGTATATTTGGGAATAGAAAATATTGAAAAACGTCTAAAGATTCCTGTTTTTGGTAATAAATATATATTAAAAGCTGAAGAAAGACAGTTACCTAGAAATCAATATTTCTTGCTTAGGGAGGCAAATCTCATGTTGCCTCGTATATATGAATCCCCGGCGCAAATTGATGGTCCTGCAATAGTCAAGATTCAAGAAGCAAAACGAAGTCTTGAACGTGCATTTTTTATAGTAACTTCATATGAGGATTTCAAGAATAAGTCTGATAGCAGGATAAAATCAGGTATGATTAACCAAAATGATCTTAATTCCTCGATCATTGAACAATACTTAATTGGAACATACTTTAACTTAAATTATTTTTATTCTCCTTTAGACAACGATGTAGAATTTCTGGGGATAGAAAGAAGGCTTCAAAGTAACATACATGATTTTACTACATCAGTCCCTGCAAGAAATCAACTTGACATTCAAATTGATTTGCAGAATATCGAAGTGGGCCATACTCCTGCCAGTATTAGAGAATCGTTGCTAGATAAAGTTTTTAAGATGGGTGATAAATTTGCAAGTGCATGTTTAAAAGAGTATCCACCAGGTATTATCGGACCATTTTCCCTTCAGAGTGTGGTAACAGTCGACCTCGATATTATTGTATATGATGTATCTTTGAGGGTTCCAGGTAATCCGATCCTGGCAACTACCTCGCCTTACACCAAGTACCGATATGGAGAAACATTTGGAGTAGGTAGGAGGATAGCTATCGAAATTAAGAATTCATTAAAACAATCAAACTTAGCTAAACTGGTGACCTGAGATGACCATATCATATGTAATAAAGTAGTTATTGTTTATGAAATGAATAACAATAGAGGTATTTCCAGAAAGAACTTTCATGGCTTTTAATTCAGGGTAGATCGCCAAAATGCTTTAAGATTTTATTTGTTTTAGTCAGCTTTTTTTAGAATATATATCCCTCAAAATTTCTGGCATTGACTCCGCTATTGTATTGAACTTTTCCAATAAATTTCCTCCCCCCTGACCAAAATATATCGTCCCTCCTCCGGAACCACCAAAATTATGGGCTATACTACTGGCAATAATATTTGCGCCAATGTTCTCTGCTACTATTTTTCCACAAAATACAACAACCTTGATAGATTTTGATTCCTGCATAATTAAACCAATATAAATCAGATAATGATCTTTTTCCGTTGAAAGCTTCCCCGCCGCTAAATGAAACTCTTCATCATGGTTTTCATCGCGATTTAGATAAAATTTAATTTTATTATTTATCGTTATGGTATCCAACTCCAAAATATCTGCATCTTTCATAATTTTCTCAATGAATAATGGGGAGGTATTTTTTAGGATATTTCTTACCTTTTTTTTCGATTTATCTAAATCCTCAATGGTCTTTGATAAAGTATCCAAAAGTTTTTCACGACTAGTTCCAAGTTTTGTAGTGAGAACATAAACTTGATCATCTTGACTTTGCACCCGGTTCAAAGCATTTTCTCCAGAGACAAATTCGATTCTAACTACCCCATCTTGAATTCTCTCGGTCTTTATTATTTTTATCAATCCAATTTCACCCGTGTAAAAGACATGTGTACCTCCACAGGCTTCAATATCCAATCCTCCCACTTTTACTATTCTTACGTCATTGGAAGGTACTACTCCACCTTGGTATATGCTAAACCCATAATTTTGTTCTGCTATTCCTCTATCATAAAAATTAATCGTAACTGGCAAGTTCTGTCTAACTATTTCGTTTGCTCTTTTTTCGATTTGCTGCATCTGCGCCCTCGACAATGAAGAATGATGAGTGATGTCCAATCTGGCATATTGTTCCTCTTTAAAAGCCGAATTTTGCCAAACCCAAGATCCCAATACGCTCTTGGATGAGTAATTTATGATATGTGTTGAGGTATGATTTCGTGTTATTGCATCTCTCCTTTCCTTCTCTACTACACAACTTAGCGTTTGTCCTTCCTTTGCTTCAAAAATTCCTTCTATATGGTGTAATACCATGTTACCGATTTTTGTAACATTATTAACTTTAAAGGAACCAATATATCCATGGTCAGGTTCTTGTCCCCCACCTCTAGGATAGAAACCAGTTCTATCAAGAACAACGAAATTTCCATCAATGACTTTTACGACTTTAGCGGAAAAGACCAATTGTGACGGATTTTCATAATACAGCAATTTTGTTTTCTCAATTGCGCTAAAATCAAAATTATCTTTAGGGTCAAAATCATTTTTTTCAGCGTGTTGGGGTTTGTTAATTGAATGAATCTCAGCCAGTCGAGTGTAGAAGTTTGTTGGTATTGAATTTAATAACCCAACTTCAACCAAATAATCTGGAGTCACCCCATCGGATTCATAAAGCGTTAATAAATCATCTATGTTTAATTTATTTTTCTGTTTTTTAATTTTTGCAGCTATTGTAGTGATGCGATTTTGGGTTTCTGAGTATCTATCAGATTCGATCCTTAGTATAGTATGAATATCTTCTCTATACTCTTCCAATTCAGGATACATAGGGGATAATTGCTCGATATGCAAATCAACAACGTCTGTTATTGAGAGATCAAGCTTTAGCTGTTTTAAAAGTGATAACGTTCTTCTTAATAAAACTCTCAGATTATAACCTCCTCCTACATTAGACGGTAATGAACCATCACTAATAGCAAAGACCAATGTTCGAACATGATCTATAATTGTATATAATGACTCCAACGGGACTACTATTTTTTGTAATTTGTCAGCATCTATTCCCATCTCTTTGGCAATTTGTCTCCTAGTTAATGGAATATCGTTATTGATTTCAAGTCTACTCGCTACTCTTTTAAAATAATTTGATAATAGACCTTTAATTTCATCATTATCTCCAAAAGAACTTGAAGAGTAAATTTGCTTTTGTTCCAGGATTTTTGTCAAGACATGATCGAAGGTACAGTCATAACTAGTCGGCGTACCGTTGGTTATCCATGCTAACCTCTCCAAACCGGCGCCCATATCAATTATCTTATTTTTCATAACTTTGTAATTATTTTCAGTTCCTTCAAATTCGGTAAATACTGCATTTCCTAGCTCAAGGCCTCTCACAAAATACTCCAAAGAACTGCCAAATGCTCCCGCACCAATCCATACATCCTCTACAAAGGTAATTTCTGTAGGTGGAATTCCAAATACATCAACTAACAGATTAAAATCTAAATCTATACAGCGGTCTTTCCAGTACCCACCAGGTGAGTCAGCGTCGCAGGCTTGGCCAACCATACAGAAAGAAGTATAGTGTCTTCCGGTTATGCCCACATTTTCTATATCATTGAATCTCAGACACATTTGTGGTACTAAAAGAGGATTTGTGGGTAATTCAAAAATCACGCGATTTTCTGCAATTCGCTGAAAATCCACAATAGATGCTATTGTGTAGTACAGATCTTCTCTCCATCTACATACGACAGGGTATCTATTTACTATTCCGTGGTTATTCTTCTCGAAATATTTTTTTATCTCATTCCATGTTTGGGTATATCCAAATCTCTTTTCGGTTGGTGGATTGCCAATAAATGTATAATTTTCATGATCAGGACATATCTCTTTCTGGGTAATTGACCAAAAGAATCGTCCACAAACAGTGCAACTTTGTCTTGCAAATCCTAGCCTATCAAATAATGAAACATTATAATATTTCTTATAATCGGATGAAAATAAGGAAAGAAGTTCTGACTTATTCAAATTGAAAATTATCTAAGGTGAAAGAGGATATTAATGCTTTTAAATTATTGAAAAATTAAATGTGAATTCTCAAGTTGCGATCGCTTCATTGATGAACTTGATATAAGTATCCTTCGGGGCTGCACCGATAGTTCGTTTTATCTCTTTGCCGTCCTTGAAAATCAACAGAGAAGGAATCGACTGAATACCATATTTCATTGCGATTTCTTGGTTTTCATCCACATTCAATTTTACTACCTTTACCTTGTCAGAGTAGGACTGTGCTATCTGTTCCACAACCGGACCAACCATTCGACAGGGACCACACCATTCAGCCCAAAAGTCAACAAACACAGGCTTGTCTGCTTTCAATACCTCGGAATCCCAATTCCCAGTGTTTACATGAGTGACATTGTCGTTTCCCATATTATTCATAACGTAATAACGGTATTTGAATATTTGTTGACGTTTAAATATTGAAAATCTTTTGAGGATTAAATTGCCTACGCAATTTCAGTAAATTGATTTAAAAATAAATTGTTAATTTGTACTTTTCGGTTAAAAAATATTAATTTTTGTTAATTTGTCTAAAGAAAGATCATTTAATTCCACATATTGAATTAAGTTGTTATAAAAATACAGTATATCATTTTTTTGGGCTAATACTATTAGCAGAATAGACCGACCCACTTATTAATAAAACCCCGTTGAAATGTTGATATCATTATGCTCACAATTGGCTGGGAAAAACCATACCTAAAATAGTATACAAGAGAGGAAAATGCCACCACATTTGTAAGCATATTTCCGGGGGGTACGACTAAAGGGCTTGAAATGAAAATAGATTTTCTTTTCAAATCCAAGATGCTAACGACTCAAACACAAGTATGCTATGTTCATAATTAACGTTGTCTAAAAAAATAATCTGTCTTAGGTGTATTACACTATTCAGGCTAATTATTTGAGCAAAAAAGATGAATTCGATCTAATTTAGTCAAATTTCAGAAAACTTTACTGTCAAGAGATTGTCTTCGATATTTGAACAAGACGGCCTCGATCTATTGTGCTATCATGTTGCTTGGGTCGAAAAACCTGACCTGTTGTGTGAATATAAACAGATTCAAAATAGTCTGAATTTAACGTATGCCAAATACCAGATTTGTAAGGCCCAAAGGATGTCAACAAACTAGTAAGGTTACAAGTAATTAAGTTAACATACACATTAAAAGTTTTAGAGCAATAAATTGTTCCTACAAAAATAATTTATCTTTTGGCCGCTTTATTTGGAAACCTATTTCGTCCCATTTGTTTATACTTTCAAATGCTCTTCTATAATCCTAAGCACCAGAAAAATTATCTATCATCTTCATTCCATATGGCACACTACCATGGTTTAACTATATGTCTAAGGATTGAGAGTTCATGAGGACAAGAGATATATTCTAATAAAAAATTGAAACAAGTGTATTAGAATGGATGAAAAAATCGTGAATGAAGATGACCTTGGAGATCTGAGGCGATCACATTATTCATTTCAATTAAGCCGATCCAACATTGATGAAACGGTTGTCATTATTGGTTGGATTTCATCCAAACGCGATCATGGTAACGTCCTTTTTGTGCAACTAAGAGATCAGTTTGGAGAAATACAGGTAGTTGTTAAGAAGAAGGAGGTCTCCTCTGACTTGTTTAACACACTAAGAAATTTGAAAGAACACTCCTCGTTAGCTATTACTGGAGCGGTAGTAGAGCAGAAAAGTTCAACTGATCAAGTTGAAATCAAGCCAAATGAGATCAAGATTCTCTCAATTTCTAATAAACCTGCCCCTTTCTTAACTCAATCAGTTACTTCCGTAGGAATAGATACTCGCCTGGATTTGAGAGCTATAGATCTCCGACGTAACTATTTGCAATTTGTATTTAGAATTAGGAATACAATAATTAATTCGATTCGTGAATATCTTACTGAAAATTATTTTGTTGAAGTCAATACTCCAAAAATGATTGCTACGGCAACGGAGGGAGGAGCCGCACTATTTCCGATATTTTATTATGATAGAGAGGCGTTCTTGGCTCAAAGCCCTCAGTTATACAAAGAACAGCTTACTATGGCATTCGAAAGTGTTTTTGAAATCGCTCCAATATTCAGGGCAGAGCCCTCTAGAACAAACAGACATTTGTCTGAAGCGATTTCTATTGATGCAGAAAAGGCCTACGTGGATTATCGCGACATGATGGATCATCTGGAAAAACTAATACAACATGTCGTTAGTCAAATAAGTAAGAAGAATGCTGACGATTTAGAAAATTTGGGTATCGATTTACCACAAGTTAGTAAATCTTTCGTTCGGATAACATACACCGACTTGGTGAGAAAACTTCAAGAAAATCACAAATACATTAGATGGGGTGATGATATTTCACCTAAGATGCTTAAAGACATATTTGGCGATGAATTCTTTTTTATTGTTGATTGGCCTTCATCAACCAAACCGTTTTACGTTAAAACAATCACCGAAGACAAACTCCCTGCGGAAAAGGAAATCAGCGAAAAAAAGATCCTTAGCGAGTCTTTTGATTTGATGTATGGTGGTTTAGAATTGTCGTCTGGCAGCACACGTATAAACAATAAACAGATTCTGATCGAGAATATGAAGAAAAAAGGTTTAAATGATAAAGCATTTGAGTATCATCTCCGAGTATTTGATTATGCAGTGCCTCC
>QCWC01000109.1 GCA_013114705.1 Candidatus Nitrosocosmicus sp.
TGAGGGACGTGTTTAGCTCCTCCCGATTGCACAGATTGAATATTTTGTTAACTTGTTATTATGTTTATATCATATATTGAAATGTAAGATATACAATGAGAATTTTATTCGATTCAACGGTTATAATCTCAAATTGAGCGACTAAAAGAATATTTACGGAAGGAGTCTTTTGTAACAATAGATAATGTTATTCCCTGTTTATCAGCTTAATATAGCAGGATCAGAGTGGTTTATCATTATTATTGTTATAGTAATATTTATTTTTCCGACCAAGATCACAGGATTTTCTAAGTCAATTGGTAGGCTTATTGGAGAGTATGAAAAAGCAAGAACCAAAATAACAAGTCAAAAAGATATGCTGATTTCAAATCCATCCCCAAAGTCAATAAAGCATGAGTATAGAGGACCTGCTGTTCGAAGACCTATCTCCTCTGAAAGAGAGAAACTAGAACTGATCGCACGATCTCTTAACATAGAATCGGAAAATTTACCAGACGATGATTTGAGGGCAAAGATCTCAATCAAATTGAGAGAATCTGATGACAGTGGAGATCATTAGAAGGAATATCCTTGATCTTGATTAAAGAGAGTAAAATCTAATTCTCTGTTGTCGGAGGTTTCAACAATTCTGCTTCTAATAATTGTTGAATCAATTGAACTACTTCTTGCTCTACCTGCTGTCTTGGTAGGCTAAGTTTTTGTGAGAAATCGTCAGCTAATTGATTGATTGTCCTATCTCCTCCACAGCTCTCCCAAAATTCAATAATGTTCTCATTGACCATAAAACCTTGCTCTCGTTCATTAACTAACGCAAGGGAACCATCCTCTTGTTTCAGAACATGCCCACATTTTTGTGGCATATACTTTTCGTAATCTATTTGAAATCTTAATGATGGTTTTCCAAAACCCAATTTGTCCCTGACCGTGGGATTCATCTTGTCAATTGACCACGGTGGGTCCCAAACTATCTCGACATTTATAGCCCCCACACCTTCAATTGTATTAACATATTTTTTCACATCTTTTATCAAAGTATCATGTAATGGACAACCACGGGTCGTCATAGTCATCTTAATATCGACATTGTTTTTTTCTGATACATCCACATTATAAATTAACCCTAGATCAACCACATTGACAGGTATTTCCGGATCCATACATTTACGAAGCTCAGAAAAGACCCTCTCCTTTGTAATTTGATTAGTATACACTATCAATCTGAATCAAAACGCTTCTTAAATTTTTTTCCATGAGGAAATATTTTGTCTATCTGATTTTAAGGACTGTTAAATAGAGCTTTCACATTCTTTTCATAAGGCGGTACAATTACCCCCTTCTCAGTGATGATACCAGCAATCAATTCAGGCGGTGTTAAATCAAATGCGGGATTAAATATTCTAACGCCTGCCGGAGCTATGCGTTTATCTCCTATTTTTGTGACCTCTTCAACTGACCTCTCCTCAATAGTTACGTCACTTGTTTCACTACTGAGATCAAAAGTAGAAAGTGGCGCTGCAACATAAAATGGAATTCCGTGAGATTTTGAAAGTAAAGCAACCTGATATGTACCAATCTTATTATATACATGACCGGATTTTAATATTCGATCAGCACCAACAATTACTTTATCTATCATTTTGTTTGCCATCAGATAACCAACAGCGGTATCTGGTACAAGGCTAACATCGATTTCATCGTGTACTAATTCAAAAGCCGTCAACCTTGACCCTTGCATCACGGGTCTCGTTTCCGTTGCTACTACACTAATTTTTTTGCCAGATTCCTTTACTGAGCGAATTACACCTAGTGCAGTTCCATAAGAAACAGTAGCCAAAGCTCCGGCATTACAATGTGTCATAACAACATCACCATCTTTTATTAGGTCAGATCCAAATCGGCCAAGTTTTCTGTTTATGGCGATGTCTTCTTGTGACATTCTTACTGCGCAAGCTACTGTAAATTTCTTGATATCTTCAACACTTTCGTATTTTTCTGCCTCTTCGAGTACCACATCTAGCCCCCATTTCAGATTAATAGCGGTAGGACGCGTTTTTAACAATATTTTATACGCAGATTTTAATTCATCCATGATTTTAGCCTTTGTTGAACTTGTACTTTTTACTGCACAAAGCGCTAACCCCATTGCAGCAGCCACACCTATAGCTGGAGCACCTCTAATCGCAAGTCTCTTTATCGATTCTGCTACATCTAGATATGTAAAACAGGTAATGGTTTGTAATTTTTCGGGTAGTTTGGTTTGATCTATAAGTTTTACACTATCATTATCCCAAAAAATTGTTGTTAACCCATTGGGAGAACTATTGTGATCTATGGCCATGATCTTGACAATTATTGATCAATTATTATTTATTTCTACTGAACATTTATTCAATAGATATTTCTATGGGCCATATTTTAGATCAATTTATGAATCCTGTGAACCTCTCTAGTATTATCCAACTCCCACAAAGGAAGTTAATCGTTTCTTTAACAGATATTGATTTGACATTGAAGGCTGACAGAGATATTAACAATATCATTTTTATCCTAATGATCAAAGAATCGAGGGGGTCTGCCGGTGGTAGAGGAGGAGGTTCGGGAATGAGAAAAATAGAAAAGATTCTAGGTTTTAAGGTTGAGCAGAATAATGACAAACTGATTTTTGAAACAAATAATGAAGCAGATATTGAAAAGTTTGAAATTCCATATAGTGCAGTAGCTCAGGATATAGTTTTGAATTCCGGAGAAAAATATGTGGTGCAGGGAATAGTTGATCCCCAAATGGTCAGAAACTATTTGGAACTTGTTAAAGAATTATGATCTTTTTATATCAGGATACTTGTCTTACATGCATAAAGTAAAAATGGTCTTCTTTGCATGTTAGCGAACAAAATTCCGACTTGCATTTCATCTTCTCATTTTTCCGGTAATTGCATTTTATTGGTTCAATGTTGTTAAATTCCTTGTTGCAAAAAGTACAAATAAATTCCAAATTTGGCAAGAGTTTTTCTCTGAATTCAACCCCACAATTTCTTTTCTCTTTGAACCACACAATGTGGTACGGACTCTTTTCTGCAAAAGTCATTACTATATCATAAGCCTCATAGTATCCCTCTGCAAGGAATTGCCTATATAAGAACTTCCTGCCGTCATGTGATTTTAGAAAAGCAACTACCCAGTATTCGAGTAGAGGTTGATCATCCGACTCGTGCTCATTTTTCACCATGGTCTAATGTCAAACCATTTACTTTAGTTTTTCAATATATATATCTCCTATCCCCTTTGATATGATATAAACTGCAACGAATTCGGGTATGTTATTTATCCCGGTCTTAATTTTGTATGATGTTCCATTGAAAAATAATTTGGTATCAACAAATGCATCTAATTTGACCAACGCATCTTCTCTGATGCAAGATTCCTTAAAAGGATCAAAAGTAGTTAAATTGTTGACACGAGATTTAACCAGCCCACTCTTACTATTTATCGTTCCAGCGAGCCGAAATATTCTATGTATATCAATAGTAACATTTGGATCTATTTTTACGGAAATATTTTGAATCTGATTGTTGATTACACCTGAGATCCCAATTTTGTTTGTTTCCTTAATTTGTGTTATCTTTCTCATAAATTTATCGTCTATACGATGATTTTTCAATTGCAAATGTAACCGACTTAACAGACGTGCTCTCCAGCCTTTGTTATAATAAATCTTATTTGGAAGCATAGTAATATTATCGCTTTTATCTATTCGAAAACCCAAGTTATCAACTAGATAACCCCTCCCTAGTAGATACTGTGTTAAAGAACTCCGTTTCATAGAACTTAGATTGAAAAAACTTTCATCAACTACATGAATATGGAAACCATTGTTACCAGAAAAAAAGATATTAATACTGTTGTTTTCGATGCCAAAATCATCATGAAGTACTTCAACTAACTTTGTTACTTCTTTTTTTAAATTTCTTATACAATTTTGACAAGGTAATTCAACTATCTGAACCATTGATGAATTACATTTAGAGCAACTAGTATGAACTTCCTTTTCAATTAGCTTGCAATTTTTGCAAAATGTCATGTTGTGAATTCGTGCGCAATCAAGTTGCAAATCTTTCCCGTCAATGTCAAAGATAAGATCTGCTCCAATCCAGCCCTTTTGATCCATGCTCGCAGAAGGATGTTGATATCTTGCGGGTGAACAAAAAATATCTGATGGAGAAAACTTGATTATGCTGGCAATTAGCTCTCTTTTGTTCTTAAAATTCAAATGTCTACGTATGTATCCATCAAAAAGTCTAAACCCAAATTCATGCTCTGATACATAGTTATCAAGTTCTATTTCTGAAGAGGAGTTAAAATAATGCTTTCTGAAAACCTTCTCAAGCCAAATCTTATTCGGATCATCTTCAACTGAATGAGGATAGTTGAATGAGTCGGTTATAGAATCTTTTAATTTATCAGAAGAGGAGGAAGTGTGGGATGAGGTAGTAGGTGAAGTCATGTTATTTAGAACTTTTTCTATAAATCAATTGTGTAGGATTGCTGATTCCTTTACAAACTACAGTCTCAAAACAGAGATTGTTCAATTTGATTTTCTCACAGGAAGGAACAAAATACTGTTTAGTGTTGCCTCGTTTACCTGCCAGATGTTCCAATTGATAGCGAGTAATTTGCTCATTATAGTCAGGCAACCGTTTAAAAAGGTCAATCATTTCTTCCATTGATTTGTTCGTATATATCAAAAATGTACCCAATAATACCCTAGCTGGATGAGAAAGATTTTCCCCCTTGTCAATTTGATTGTAAATATGCTGAATGCAAGGTGGTAGAATGTCTTGATGTCCCGGTGCCCTCAACGGAGGATACATTTTTTCCCACCTACTTTTTAGCGAGTCTGATATAGATATGATCATATCCGGGAGCACTTCAGGATTCATCTTCTTGATTCTATCAATAATTAATAAATAAAGTTCATTTCTGAATAGTCTCACTATTTCACTACCATCTAAATACACATATCCTTTATCTACCGTTCGATTTACAAGATTCCATTCTCTTTCTTGAAATGCAATAGGATGATCTAAATAATCACTTATTTTGATCTTATAAAAGTTGAATATATCTACTTCCAGATCTACTTTAGTCTGAAACAAATCTTCAAATATTTTGTACAAAATCAACTTTACCGTCTTGTCATCTTGATTTGAATTATCTAAATCCGATATGAGATATCTTTCAAATCTCATTGATTCAAACAACGCAAATTTCTTTGTGACAGAATCAATCGATATTGACTTTATTAACAACAATGAAATTAGAAAAATTATTACCTCTTCCTGCACAATAATCTCGTGGGTTTTATTATAATCAATTTGGTATGCCAATTTCCCTTCGAACACATAATCTTCGATTTTTCTTTTTGCCTTTTCTACAAGATGATAGAATTCCGAATTATCGAGATCTTCGATTTTGAATTCATTCTTAGTCACATACGACAACGCCTCTCTTAGAAACGGATATCGGGCTAGATCCTTATTGCCAAATCTCACCAAATCAGAATTACAATATTATCAGATTGAAAATAATTAAGATTTTCTATCAATTAAACAATTAAATTTAGAACAACCTAACAAAAATTCGGTATATGGAAAAATTACAAATATCAACTTACTGTAAGAATTTGAAACACATAGAATGCGATGACTGTATGTGTAATTGTCATGTGCCTGGTACTATAGAAAACCTTGCAAGAAAAATTTCATTGTTGGATAAAACCAACCCAGGGATGGGAGAGACGATCTAATCCCTAGAAATTTGAATAAATAAGGGAAGTGAATAAATAACTGCGATGCCATGCATTAACATACATTGAATTAATTATAATTATCAGAAAATATTGATTCTGAATCTTCATCTTCAGAATTGTGATCGTGTTTTGAAGGAGATTCTAAAGTGGCATTTTCTTCTGTATCTGTAGTAGTGGTTGACCAAAACTTTGGATAAGTGTTAGGCTTCATTACGATTCTTTTGATCTGAAAACAAATTCCCTTTTTCTTGTTAAAAAATTCTTCAAAATCTAACACCGAGATACCTAATCCAATTATCTCGCCTTTGATTGAATATATACCAACTAAATCTCCCTTTTTAATGTCCTTTGAAATCGAGACAACTCCTGGCATCGCCAGTTGTGCCCCATGGCATAATGCATCTATGGCGGTGTCTCTGACAATAACAGCGGGTAAGTGAGTCATTGCAATTTCAATTGGAAGTACAATGCGCCTAAGTTTTTCTTCATTTTTTGTTTCTTTATAAAGTTGAAAAGCATCCACTAAATCATGAAGTCTAACAAAATTGGACTCGTTAGTAAAGTCACATACTTTTGTTCTACGCAACTCAATCATTGAAGCTCCCACTCCGAGAATCTCGCCCATATCATATATCAATTTTCGAATATAGGTTCCTGATTCACATAATACTCTCAAGAGTAACAATCGATCATACTGATCATCAAGTTCAAACTTGTGAATGATTCTTACCCGAGTTTGTCGCTTGACAGATGACCGCTGTGGAGGTTTTTGGTAAATTGGACCGGTAAATTCCAAAATAACCTGAGCAAGTTTGCTATCGGACACATGACTATGTAGTCTACCTAAAGCGATGTATTCCTTAGGACCTAGTAATAAAACAGGTACTATTTTCGTTCCCTCTTCTAATCCTATAGGTAGCAACCCGGTTGTACCTGGGTCTAATGTCCCACTATGTCCGGCTTTTTCCAACTGCAATATCCTTTTTACATAAGAAACAATTTCATGACTTGTATTTCCCGACGGTTTGTCCAAGAGTATCAAACCATAATTCAATAACTCCGAAATTGGTCTTTTATTAGGATAATTACCAAAACGGTCATCTGAAACACCTTCGCTAATAGTTATTAAATTGTCTAGTTGTGTAAGTCTAAAGTCTGTCATGCCTTATCCTAAAAATTTTTCATATTTGCTTTACGTTCGCAATACATTTTCGACAATATTTTTGGACAATAAGATTAACGATTCTAATGTCAATATATCTGTATTCATCGCAAAATCAAACACATCTAGTTTTTCTCCAAATTCGAATTGATATAATTTTTTGTAAATCTGCTTGTTTTCAAAATCTCTTCTCTGAACAATTTTCCTTGCATTGTCAATATCAATATTGTCACGCATAGACATGCGCTTTGACCTGTTTTCTACTGAACCTTGCAACCAGAAGTTAATAGTGGCATCAGCAATCCAAGGAAGTGTATAACTGGTAATAACGACATTGCCTTCATTCAATAATTCAATCAATCGGTTATCTACTTCCCTATCGAAATTGGGATTTTTGCTCCGCTCATTCATAAATTTTGCGGCCTCTTCAGTATCCCACCAGTCATGATTCAGCGATGACGAATATCCTCTATCGTGCGCCATCATCTTTAGTATATCCCCACCATTCCAAAGTTTTAGATTAAAATCCCTTGCAAGGCTTTCCGCAATGGTAGTTTTACCTACTGCTGGCCATCCAGAAATCACTATACTGATCTTCCGATCGGCTTGGAAATTGATTTTTTTTATGTCATTATTTTGATTCGGTTCCATTTTTAACACTAAAACTAGATTTTGGTG
>QCWC01000110.1 GCA_013114705.1 Candidatus Nitrosocosmicus sp.
GTCAAGTTTACTAAAAGAGCATTCTCTGGTTATTGTATTTAGTTCTACATCAAAAAAATAATTCAAATATACTGATGATGGTTTAGTTCATTTTAATTACGCTTTTGATATGAGACAGACAGTGTCCAGATCAAGGGTGTTTGCTTCGAAAATGATGACCATGTAACAAAACATTCCTATCTTGTCCCCAGGATACTATCAATACGGTAATTCTCTCCTTCTCTTATTAATTGATAAAGGTATTGTAAACCAAAAGTGTGAAAGTTCATCTTTCAATTTATCTTCAGGAATTGGAAGGTGACTTCCTATTGTAGTAGAAAGCAATTCCTTGTTGTTTACCAACGACCTGAAAATATCTTTGTCTGTGACAATGCCAACCAATTTTTCTTTTTCCAGAATTATTATCTTCTTATTTTCTTTTCGTACATTAATCTTATTGCATCATACACACTTGCGTTGGAAGACAGTGTAACCAATGGATGGCTCATATGTTCTCTAATCGGAACTAATAGTTGATGTGGCTGTATCATTCCAATTGTTCTGACTATATCTCTTTCAGTAATGATTCCGATTGGTTTTCGGGTGTCTAAATCATCTACTATAACCACTGACCCAATATCGTTATTGGACATTATTTTGATATACTAATTATATTTAAATCCTGTTCAATAACTATAATATTTTTATTCATTATAGTTGATATTCCAATGGAATCAAGACTCATAATTCTGACATGACGTGATTATGTAAAATAGTTTTTCCTAATAATGATTTGGCTTCTCCTAAGAAATTAGACGAATCTGCCTTTAAAAGTAAAGTAAGTTTTTTGAGACAATTATTATCACTTCCAGTAAGAATACTAGTAAGATATTATTATATGATAGTACATTGATAGGAGAATTCGGATTTCTAAAATTTTGATATCAATACTCACTATAAATGTTTACAAATAAGGATTAATTATATCTGAATTACTTTTTACACAGTGCAACACATCAATAAAATCGCTCAAGCGATCACAATTAGAACGGGATTTGGAGCAATTTATTAATGCTTTAGCTTTACAAAATGCATCTGCATTCTGCAGTGCTAATGAATTATCATAAAAAAGTATAAGCAAAAGTAACGCTATTTCTTCTCAATATAAAATGAAAAAACCTAGTAAAATAAACAATTGGAAAACGACCATCGGAATGTTTTGCATCACGGCAGTCTTGATAGTGACCATAATATCAGCATATAGTTCCATCCTTACTGAAGCAATCAACCAAGCACAAGCACAGACCCTAAATGTAACTGAACAAAAAACATATGTAACTGACATTAATGTCCATTTCAAGACTGCATGTGTATCTGTCATAGTATTTACTTATTGTTGGTAATGTAGAAAACAAGTGTTTCGAGTCAATTGAATGGAATTGAATAATTTATTAGATAGATAAATATGATATACCCGATATTTAAAAACGAAATAAGGACATGTTTACCAATCGTGTTTGCTTGCTCCTTTTCTCTAGCAGGGTTTGTCGTTCCTTTAACAAATAGTATGCCTCCGGCTGGTGAGATGTATATATAAATGGTATTGGCCTAGTTGATAAAATCTCTATTATTAATCATTATGATTTTACATCAAAATAGTTTAAGGCTTTGCCTCAAATACCAAATTAAATGGAGTTTGGGTAGCCCGATGGAATTTTGAAAACCCTGCGGATTTTATTATGTCTGAGATTCTCTGTTCTCCTGCTTGTGCACCCAAGGCAGGTCCATTTTCACTTAAGGATGCAGGAACGCACACAATGGAGGATACTGAGTAAAATACCCTTCCAAGTGGATTTAGATTATCCTCGAGTTTATCATTTGCGAAAGGTTCTACTAGCATCCAGGTACCATTTTTTTTCCTTAATGTCTCCAGAACATGTCTAGCTGCTCCGCTTGGATCACCCATGTCGTGAAAGCAATCGAAGAAGGTAACTAGATCATAATCGTCCCCAGGATAATCAGTAGACTTTGCCACATCAAATGTTATATTTTGAAGATTTTCTTTTTTGGCCAATTCTCTGGCTCTTTCTATCGAGGGTTTGTGAGAGTCAAATCCTATGAAGCTTGAATTTGGATATTCTTTTGCCATCAATATTGTCGATGCACCGTGGCCACATCCAACATCTGCTACTTTGGTCCCTCCTTTTTTGAGCTTTTCTTCGACCGAATCGAGAGCGGGAATCCAGCTACTCGTTAGGTTTGCCACATAATTAGGTTTGAAGAATCGTTCGGTGCCTTCATACAAATAGTGATGATGATCTCCCCACCCTAATCCTTTTCCAGTTTTAAATGCCTCAATAATTTTTTCTTCATCTTTAAAAAGGCTAACTAATGATTGGTAAAAACCTGCCACATATACCGGACTATTCTCATCGGTAAGGGCCATGGCTTGTTCCGCAGGAAGGGTATAGGTATCACTAGCACTATCATAGGTAACATAACCACCTGCTGCTTGAGCAGCCAACCATTCTTTAATTATTCGTGGATGCGTATCTGTTTTTTTCGCTAATTCATCTGATGTTAATCCGCCTGATTCTGCCATAGCTTTGAATAACCCCAGTCTGTCACCAATAAAGGTTATTAATGCACCTTCGGCTGCACCCCATTCATTGACTACCTTTCCAATGAATTCATGCATCTTTGTGTCATCAATTACCATTTGTATTTAAGCCTCCTATAGAATTTGTAACAGTCATTAGTTTTTCATTTATTTTCATTTGTAATCCATGTTTTGTGCCGTCAATGGTTTTTGATAATGATATTTCCTCAATCATGAAATAAGTATAATAATCGTACAATAAATTAATAATGGTATAATAAATTGGATTTTCAGAGCTTAATCCATACAATTGTCAAGAATTCTATATAATACTATAATATGTAAAACGACACAGTAAACAGCTTCAAAAAGATTGACGAATTTATCCAGATAGTTATAAAATAACCGTCCTATTGCAAAAGCAGAGAGATATGTGGATAAAATATTTCTTATAATATATACACGTTCTTGAGAACTTGAATCAAAATCCATACTGACCTGCTTGTAAAACAATTCAGTATTATCTCCTGACTCCGAATTATTTTTTCATGTTTTAGATTTTTGGTAAAAATTCTTTATGCCATTTTTTATGAATGAATGTATTAATCAGACTATGTTTATAACAAGCCTAAAGAAGGCTGCAAAGTTGATTCTAATGTCTACTAGTGTATCAATTCACCTACAAAGAAAATTTAATTAATATCTTCTAATTAGAGAGGACAATGAAAGAAATCCTTTCTGTTTTGCTCTCGACTCTTGTCTTTGTGGTAGCAATACCTTTTGCTTATGGACAACCGCTTGATTCTGTGTCGACAAATGTTGTAAATCAAGACGTAAATACTAGTACTCCTGAACCTGAAGCTACAATAGGCAAGAGTGAAAATCTTACCATAACCGATCTTAGATATCGTGGAGAATCAAACCAAATAACAGGAACAGTTATAAATAATTCTACTAACGAGCAATCTTCTATATCGATATATGCGGTACTTTTTGACAAAGATGATTCTTTTCTAGGAATAGCTCAGGGAAGACCTTTGGTTGAATCACTACCGCCAGCTGACAATTCACCCTTCTCAATAGATTTGTTCTCAGGATTTGGACTCTTTGCAATACCTGAGGAAGTAAATGGTATTGACCATTATACTATCTATGTAAGAGGGTACGAACCGCTTTTCTAATGTAGCATAATTCTACAAGGAAGAAAATATTTAATAAATCCTAGCTCTTTTTTTAATTATCTTGTAAGTATCATCAAATTTCTTGTTTCATAATATTATAATAATGTAAACAAAATTGAAGATCTACAACATTTTATATGGCCTTTGATCTTTCTAGTTATCTTCATCATTATACTCTATTATGGCTGAATAGCTTATTCCTCCCAGATTGTCACCTGCAGAGGCAGTAGAGTAGTGGATTTTATATCCAGTGCCAAATTTAAACCTGTAATCTCTTAAGAAGATTTCAATTTGGTTTTGTAGATAATAAACATCCTCATTCGGTTCGATTACTTTTATCCTTACAGTCATAACAATAGGATATGTAAAGAATTTAATATGATTTTTCGATGGGCAAAATTTGGTCAATAATTGAATTTTCATGAACTCTTCGACCCGAAAGGATAATAATCCGGTAGTAAAATTATCAAAAGATTGGCAAGTGTATTTCATTTACACAATAGTAAATAGGATTTGAGAGCAAATAATAATCGGAGCATCGCAATTAGATTTAGTCATAGGAAACATATACTTGTGACGTAAATATTTCATTACAATCGTAACATTTGATATCATAGTAAGGCTCCTTTTCAAAGTTACTTTGTGTGAAAACATACATTCGTAATATCTCTAAATTATCATTGTTATTATTGTAGCATTTCGGACATGCAATTTCAGATAAATCGGTTTCAATATACATATACGAGCTTTTTCAGGAAATCATAGATATAGGATACGAATATCAATTCTAGAACTTAGTTAGCCTTAAATTTGTTGATAGATTGTTATATGCTACATTTGGATCGACATCCAGTTTTGAAGAGAAGGGCATTCTTTTTGGGAATTACAATGGATAAACAGAGTTGCTTCACAGGGTCATAGTACTGAGTTATCATCTCTATTGTCATTGGATTCTAATTTAATAAATAGTATTAAATTCTTGATGGATATAAGCCATAGTATGCTATACAAAATATAGATGGCTAAAACGGGTGATTTTTATAGATGGATATATGGTAGAATATTTAAAAAACCATCCAATTTTTCATGGATTATTAATAAGAAACTTGTAGGTTCTGGTCTTGTAAAAACACACAAGGAATTTGAATGGGTAGTAAAGCAAGGAATCAGAAGCATAATCACCATCAGAGAAAAACCTTTGCCTCAAAAATATTTTGAAACTTCAAAAACAGAGAAGAATCGAGATAAAAATATAGTAATAGATTATCTACACATTAAGGTTGATGATCATGATGCTCCTGACCTTGATGTCTTGATTAATACAATTGATTATATGGATCAACATATTAAACAGGATAAGTCGGTTTTAATTCATTGCAATGCTGGCCATGGACGGACTGGAACCTTAGTCACGGCATATTTAATGAAAAAAGAAAAGATGAGCTTGGAAATTGCTTTGGAAAAAGTCAAATTATTACGCAAAATAATTCCTCATAAGGATAGGCAACAAGAAATATTAAGAGAATATGAAAAATATTTGAATCAACAGAATAATCTTTCCGAATAGTATTTACAGGCTGAAATGTAAATAATCTATCGCCTTTACTTGTTTTAGGAATTTATTATTATATTATTAACCTTTTTTTTTTGTGGCAGAGCGAGCTTTGTCTAAATCTTGGTCCACATTCAAATCACAGTCAACAGACTATGAAAATATTTCACTTGCGATTATTTTACTCTAGAACAATCCATAATTTACCGGAATGAAGCAAAAATTATGGACAAAGAAGATGAGAACTATAAATTCGACAATTCTTAAACTATTAGAATCTCATAATCAGTTAGATATGCCCAAGTATTTTTGAGAGACAGTATCTATATGAACAAATCAAAAATTATTGATGAAATTAGCCAATACATAATGATTGTAACAAAGCTGGAATTAGGCTATGGAATTGGCAGAACACTTCAATTAAAGCTAAATTAGTTGTCAAAGGGGTGAACAATAATCAATCCATAGATACACATTTGATAAACCAAAGATATTCTACTACTACTCTTACTACTGCAGTATTCATCCTTATATGAGAGGAGTAGTTAGTGCATCATCTGCCACCTCTACCATTTAAAGTGAGCATGAGTCGACATAAAAGATCAATTCCTTTTTTCTTTGAAATAAGTCAGAACATATGCCAAGCCACCACAAATAACACCTATACTTAATATTCCTATTGAAAGGGCTATGGGAGTAGTTAGTGCGTTCAATACATCAATATTCTGAGGACTTATTTTTCCTTCAGTAAATACAGATAACACACCTGAGCCCGATAATCCCGCAAATATCATGAGCAAAGTTGTCAAGGGACCTCCAATGTTCATACCAATAAGATGTATCCAGGCCAATACATTTAACAAGCCAGAAATCTGTCGTCTAAGATTAATCTCCAAGTGTATGTAAAAAATGGCAGTAACTGCTATGGCAACTATAAAAATAAGATAAAACACTATCCCAAGGAAAAACCATTTAGCAGGACCTTCAAAAGATAAAGATAGAAACTGTATCATGTCAAAGTTAATTGCAAAAACAAATTGAGACGCCACCATTGTTAATGCTAGCGACGTCATAATGCCTCCTTGAATTATAGCAGTAATGATAAATCGATTGCCCCATTTTGTCTTGTGTACATCATCTGTCATATGATATTGTTACCTCGTAATGTTATTATATTTTAGTTTCTTGAATAGACCCATACGTATTGCAACGACGATAGTAAACGATTTGTTTGGGGACAATTCTTTATTAGTTCCCGGATGCTATTTTCCATTACTTGAAGGTTCTTGGTAACATATTCATCCTGACGAAGATGATCGGTCCATATATCAGCTATTCTGATTTCGATATAGTGACTCGTATCTGTAGGATCTTATATAATTCTCAGTATGCCATTCCTTCACTTTTAAGAAACCGTCCTAATACATATATAGCATGCTCAAATTCGTTAGATAATTTAGGATCGACGGCAAATAACAATATAGTAAAATATATTTGTAAATAGTCAACATGTTAGTAAATCATGAGTGAAGTAAACAGGATATCCGCTGTGACCTTAATAATCAAAAATATGGAACGCTCATGCAGTTTTTACTCCCAAATACCGGGTTTCAAGCTTACATACGGTGGTACTTCTAATGATTCTTTTACCACATATCAGATTGGTAGATACAATAACATTTCATTTTTGAATTTAGAACTAAAGAAATTATTATCTCGTGATGATGATTTAGATCATGATAACAATAGCAATAATTTTGGTAGAATTATTTTTTATACCGATGATGTTGATAGACTCTATACTTATTTTAAGACCAACAAAACAATTTTCAATTTAATTCAACTTGAAAATGAACCTGTGGATGCACCATGGAATGAACGATACTTTCATATGCGCGAACCTGACGGATTTCAACTTTCTTTTGCTCAACCTATCTAAGATTTAGGTAAAATCAAAAATTGTATAAAAAAACTTAAGTATAAGCAATGCTCAATCTAATTTCCTCGTATTCAAAAATCGCAGGATAAATGTGGTTAAAATTTGGACATCTTATCTCCCTTTATCCTGTTTTTAGCAAACAACACACTGTAGCACTATAATAAAATTCATATTTTTCACACCTATCCTACCATAATTAAAATAAAGATGTACAAAAATTTGCTTAGTCTTGGTATCATCGTTGAATCATAAAATAAAGTAATTTTTGCATCAAAGAATTTGAGGTCGCAAACTATAGTAAA
>QCWC01000111.1 GCA_013114705.1 Candidatus Nitrosocosmicus sp.
AATTACCATAAATAGCTATTCAGTGTTGTGATATGCGAAACAAATTTGTTTCATTTTTGTCTTTTGGTTTCATCATAACAAAGATACTAAAAGATGAAAATCACCAGGATATCCAAATGAGTCTGTCGCGTGGTATATATTGATAATGCTATCAGAAATATCGGTTAGAAAGCCAAATCATATTTTGCTGTACGATACTTGGATCTGACACAATCATAAAAAGTCTGATTTGTTATAGAAGGATCTTGCAAAGCAAAATTATTAGTATTTGTTATACTGATTTTCATTGTTACTATAATCGCAGGTACAAAAATTATGCATAGGATGAGTAGGACTAACTAATTCTTGTGAATTAGTCAATCAAGGGTAATCGCACGTTTATTTAAAATTTTTTTTGATTCTATCGCCAAAACGTGGTCCCGATTAATACTTTGTTAATATAAGAATACTAGTGCATAAAACTATCTTCTATTACAATAAAAAGGAGTTAATAGAAGAGAAATCTGAAGCAAAAGAAATTCCCATGGAGCACTATAATCTTTGGATTGATATTGTAGATCCATCAAATGAGGATATCTCAACCCTGCAAAAAGAGTTATCAATAAATAGCAAGGCATTAGATAAAATTAAACAAAAATCCAAAAAACCAGTTGTAAAAGAAATAGACAAGAATACAAAGTTCATTATTTTACTTGATTTGAAATTTAACGATTTACAGCATCTTGAAACTACCCCATTATATTTTTATGTTGGTGAGAAACGGCTAGTGACTATACATTCAAGTAAGATAGATCTGGTGGCTAAAGTAAAAACAATTCTTGCAGACAGAAAAACTATTTTAGAATCTTCAGTTGATGCCCTCTATTATAGTATAATTTCTGGCTTTATGGAAGATTACGAACAGCTTTTGACTGCAATAGAATTAAAAGTTTTTGATATCGAAAAAGATGCTCAGTATAGACCTTCTAGACGAGTGTTAAATTATTTGGATGACTTATCTAAACAGGTCATTACTCTTCGTCGGCATTTTTGGGATGCCAGAAATGTTGTAAATTATCATGTCAACATGGAAAAAGATAAGGATGATATCAAATATTTACAGATAGTATACAATAATATCAATCAGCTCATAGAAATGATTCAGTCCTATCAGGACACAATTAACTCTACAAGAGAACTATTTTCGAGCAGTATATCATTACAAATAAACGAGACTATGCGAGTTTTGACAATTTTTTCTGCAATTGTATTACCGCTTTCTCTTTTGATAGGAGTACTAGGGTTGGAAGGTTTTGATTTAAACGAATTACATGTTCTACCGAGATATCTAGGCTTTTTGGTAACGGTAATGTTGGTCGTAACCATAGTATCCTTGTTTATATTTTGGAAAAAGAAATGGATATTTTCTTATGATAAAGAATTATCGGATAAAAAAAATAAAAAGACAAGCAAAAGAGATTCCACAGAGGGGACAGTCTAGCCGCACCCACGACTATTGCAACTTGATACTTATCTTTCAACGGCCTTACAAAATATTGTTTATCAAATAATCATTATGTAAAATTCGCTTTTGAATAAAGCAAGATTACAAAGTACTAATGATAAGATTTGAAATACTATAAACACTTGACAAGTATTCATTGTAAATGAACGCAAATCGCCCTTATCCTCTTCTTTCCTGTCCATGAATATTACAGTCAAGTTAATCAATTAGTATATTATATCGTTACCCTAAATTGTAGTAGATAGAGCGTTGGAAACTAGGTGAATTTTCACATAGGTCAAAATAAGAAGACAAACAAAATCGTTTAGTGGTTATTTCTTTTCTCCTGGTTTGGTTTTATCATCCACCAATTTGAATCGCGATAGTTGCTTGTATGCAATAAACACTACCAAGGCGATTATTAGAAAGTCGATAATACTTGATATAAGGTGTCCGTACTTGAACTCTGTAATTTCGCCAGATATATTGATCACTTTAGCAGAGAGTGCATCCAGACTTCCTGCAGGTAAAAATAATCCAATTAAAGGATTTACAATGTCATTTACTAAGGAGGTAACTAATCCAGAAGCAGCCTGACCGATAACAAAGGCTAGTGCTAGTCCAATTATACCGAATGTTTTTAAAAAATCAAAAAATTCTTGAGCTAGTGTTTTTTTCACTACTAATACTTCTTCATTTTGCTTGCTCGTTCTTTTTATATCGTCACTACTCAATAGTCAAATTATGAGAACTAGAGATAAATAAGAACCGAATGTTTTAAGGTAATAATTTCACAAGTTAAATGTATTGCACGAATGGTTGATATGCGATAGTAGTTTATGCATCATCGTCTAATCAGATACCAAAATGGATAACTAATTAGATGATATTAATTTCCATGGGCATAAGGAATGTGATTGGAAGAGTATAAATTTTCATGCTAGTTCACTAGGATTCCTGAAATAATTATTTTTGTTTTAAATTAATTGCAAGGGCATAACAGTTGGCCTAGTCAGACTATTAGTGTTTAACAGAGTATGACCGTGCAAAATTGATTACAATAACCTGCATGAAACTACAAGATATTAATAATTATATTATTTCCTAGCCATTATAACAACTTTAAATGAGCAACAACATGGTCAACCTTGCTTCGTCTTATAGGACCAAATGCTAAAACAATTGGAATATTTTCACCGATCTTTATTTTTTGATCATCTTTTACAATCTTGATTGGAAAACTTTGTTCATGAGATAACTCCAACAATTTTGAATGCAATTCATAAAATTCCCTTTGCGAATTCAATTTTAAGATAATCTTCTGCGAACCGTGGAATTTCTTCCATGTTACATAGGTAATGTATTTTCTCAGTATGCACTCCTCTATGATATATTGAGTGACATCTGCTACCTTACTAGCAATTTGTCCTTTACTCATTTTAGTGTCAGATCGCACTATGAATATCATCACTACTTTATCAGCTTCCAAGCTCATATTCCTGACTTTACAATCTATACTATAATATGTTAGTATAAAGAGCAAGATTATCTTTCGATGGTGTACATTGAATTATTTTCATCTTATCTAATTGCTGAAAAAAGTGTAGACATCTCAAAGATGTCTTTTTCCTTTTTCTTTGAGTCTTGCCCTCATGTTTGGCAGGGGATCAATTAGAGAATTTACAATATTATGCCATATGGCTTTTAGAATGTTCAAAAGAACATGGTCGACGATAACAGCGATAAACAAAAAAATGTCGCACACAGCAGTATCTTGCAAACAAAAGGACATTTCTACAGAGGGTAGGAACCAATATTGCAAGTACAGATCTTGGATTCATAATATCCAATCTCAGCCTTTTTTTGTGGCTAGTTTCGACTTATAATATGCCGAAATTCAGTATTTTCGCCTGAATAAATTACATACCAAACCCAATTCACAATCGATCAAATTTCTAATTGGATAATAATTAGTACTGTTTCTTTAGCGATTGTATTGATACTGTTTGCCTTAAAGAACTACATGGATACACACAAGTTAACAAGGACACAGACTTATTCGACTAACGACAAGTCTACTATTTGTTCTACAACTGCAAAGGTTAACTTATTGAACATATTTGTTCTTGTATATCCAGTGATTCCACCCAGTAACCAGTATTGCGTCTAACAAACTAATGTTGGGTTCAACGAGAATGTAGATTTTTTTAATACAATCTAGAAGATTAGATATTATTATGATCGAATACTAGAATTAAGAATCTTTGTAGGACAAATCGGAATTCTAAAATCCCATTGTCTATATTTTATATAATATCATAAAGATATAATATTATAATTCACATAAATGGTCAATTAAAAAAATCAAGCATCAGTCTACTCACAGCGATATTATTTGTATATATTTTTGAAACGACAAATGTATATGCTCAAGATACTGTGTTACTAACATTTAACAGTCCAGAATTTAAAGTAGATTATCCCTCAACTTGGGAAATAGCTCCAAAAAATTCAACCTTTCCATACTATGATTCTAATACTATCGTAGTTTTAAAGCCGGTAGGAGAAACAAACCCCCTTAACATTACATACCTTAATATCTCTCCGCTTCGGATTGGTATTTCATTTGATAATACAACACAAACAGTATCTCCAGATACTTTAGAAGATATTGTTGCAAAGGAGATTGCATTTTTACAAGATCCAGCTTCATTCTATGGGGATTTAAATATTGAAATCCTTAATAACAACGCAACTAGAGTGGACGGTTTGCCTGCCAAAGAATTCTCATATCTTATTCTTGATCTTGGAACATTTGATATGGAAACAATAGTGATTCACGAAGGTAAACAATATCAATTACATTTCACTACACCTGTTTCAAAAGTTTCAGAAACATTACCTGCAGTCCAGCAAGTAATAAAGAGTTTTAAGTTCAACACCTAATTTTTTATTTTATTTTTGAAACAAATAGCTGTCTGATTGACCTTAGATAATATGATTCGTAAAATATACTGTTTGTGCGATTTTTGATTACTGCAACAAAGGATTTTTATGAGGAATAATTGCATAGTATGCAAAAGATAGAAAGTATAGAGAAGTGATCTATTGCTATTTTATAAATCCTGGATAGTTTTTGTGTATGCTCTTGCACTCTCTTTAGAATCAGTTATTATAGAGTATCTTACAATCTATTTTGTTAAAATTTCTCCTATTGTACTTTCATCTTTGAGTATAACATTATCTGGGATAATGTTGTTAACGACCGCATACGTTACCATTAGAAATTACAAATATCTACTGAAGATATTTACTAAAAGTTGGAAATATCTTCTACTGGCATCTTTATCACTCTCATTGGGGATATTTGGATGGTACGACTCTATAAATCGAATAGGGGCATCCAAAGAAGCACTTATTGCCGGACCAATTGAAATTATTCTGATAATTATTTTAGCAAGAGTATTTTTAAAAGAGCGCTTAAACAGATTCCAGATTATTGGTATATGTATAGGATCCATGGGGTTTTTTCTATCATTGGCTAGCGATATATCCTTTGACATTATTAATAGTACAAATTTATCCAACCCGATTGGTGAAATGAATATTAATTCGATATTTCCTGTAATTCTTTCGTTAATTAGTTTTGGCGATATGGAAGCGATTATTTCTGCAGTGGGCTTTGCGGTAGGAGTATTATTTCTTGGAAAATTAGTCACCAAACACTCTTCCATTCATGTTGCAGGTGCATCTATGTTTGTTTCAGGTCTCATTCTTGCGGTATTCATGGTCTTTGCATTGTTATCTGATACGATGTTTGTAACATTGCAACAATATTTGGATGACTCACCTTCACAAATGGAACTATTATCAGTACCTAGAAATATGATTATCTTGTTCTTGTTTTCACTAATTCCATTTATTGGTTCTTTATCATATGTAATGGGCCTTCGCAGAATTGGCGCTTCTCTTACGGCAACGATAGGATCGTCGAATCTCATAATAATATTTATCATTCAACTAATCCTAAAGGAACTGGGATATCCTAGTCATTTACCTGAAAACTTATTTTTAGCAACGTTTGGATGCATTATGGGATTTCTTGGAATTTTCATAATTCACATGTCAGATCTTTTTATTCCTAAATCAAGGAAAAATTTTAGCTAGACAAACTAGTAAATTGCAATGGGTTTAGTTTGGCTGCAGGTGAAACAAATTTGACCATATTCTACGACCCGACTCTATATGATGGACGAGGGAATTGTTATCGAAACAAACTTGAGTGTAACAAAGGACGGAGTTCTTTTACCCGAGTTAGGCAGAAACATTCCAAGCGATGACACGTTTGATCAGTTTTTCCAAATCAACGAGCCTGGTTCATTTGAAATACGTGTCAATCGCATTGGGTTTACCGGGCCAAACGGTCCTACTACACTCACCAAGCGGAAAACCATCACAGCATAGTTTCCTGGTCCACCACCAACCCCCGAAGAACCACCACAGATTAGTGTGAATTTCATTGAGTCTTCCCAAAGCTCGAGATTCATATAAAAGGAAGTGGTTTTTGTCCTAACCTCCTTGACAAACCCAATGGTGTAAGTATCAAAGTCAAAGATGATAACCGATATGATCCTCTAGGGGGAACGCAGGTTCCATACTGGGTCAACAAATGATGGAAAGATTGACAAGGTTATCGAAGTAGATTTTAGAGATTACGTTATAAATACAGGACTCAGAATTATAACTATCACAGCAACTGATGGTAGAGAAAACAACGCAGATTTGACTGGCTTCTTATGGAGCAATGAGCAAAAAAAAGCATCCCTGCTTTTGAATAAATACATTTTGGAGTTTATATTATGACAATACCGAATACAAGGAATTTGACAAAAAATATTCAATAATCAAGCACAAAAATTTTTGTAGAATTTGTGAAAATAACAAGAGTATCAACGATAATCTGCAGTTTTAAAGGATAACACGGATTTTGCTTTTATTCCTATTATCTTATATAGAGTATGTCAAAAGTATTAGTAGACGAAGAAACAAAGAAACGTGTTATCGAAAAACGTAAGGCAGGAGTAAGCATGAGAATAATATCAAAGGAGGATCATCTATCTTTCACCACGATAAGCAAGATTTGGAATGAAAAGGAAGGGCAAAAAGATCCAATAGCTGAAAAATCGGTTACTTCTAGAGCTTTTTTCTTATTTGAACAGAACAGGAGTCTAGTTGATGTTACTTTGGAGTTGGACTTGATCCAACAGAAGCAGAAAAAATTCATGAGTTATCTAAGACTAAAAGGTCTAGATAAAATAGCTAGGTATATTCAGAGTGTAGAAAACCATATTTCATCTTTTTTGGATTTTGTCATCACCTGTGAAGAATATACGCCCGAAAGTCAAAAGTTAGTTGAAGTGTTTAACCTGCAAAAAGTGATTAAAGGTCTAGAATATGAAAGATTAGGGAAAGTTATGGCCATAGAGTCTCTGCAACGAAAGATAAATAAATTAAAGCAGGATGAGGAAACAACGAAGAAAAACATACAAGATTTAAAACAGGAGGAGTATAACAGATGGCATATTTATTATTTGGAAACGGGCAATACTATTCGAATTAGCAATATACTGAGCAATAAAAGGGGAATAAGGGGTTAATTATTTTAAAACCTATCATAATTAATGATTGTTCCGCAACTGAAAGTTTATTGTGATTAGACTTATTTTAAGTCAATCTTAACTTTATATATTGGTTGTTCTGGATGGAGTTACGAGGGTTGGAAAAGAAATTTCTATCCCGAGACAATGGAAAATAAAGATTATCTACCCTATTATTCGAAATTCTTTAAATTTGTTGAAGTCGATTCCACATATTATCATATCCCCTCTC
>QCWC01000112.1 GCA_013114705.1 Candidatus Nitrosocosmicus sp.
CGCACCAATTCCTCTACTTCCGCCAGTGATCAGGGCGGTCTTGCCAGTCAAGATATGAGACGTCTCTATTTTCTCTACCGAGTTACTCAATTTTGTTGAACTCCTTTTTTGTCCTGTCTATGGACTCGTCCATTGTTATATTCATAAATTGGTTAGTCATCCAACTTACTAACAATAAACTGTAATATTAATATTTGGTTGGCCATCCAACTAATACCATGTTAGTCTGAATACCAAGTTTATTAACGGATTGAGTGAAAGCAAAGAGCAAAAGAGCAATGAAATTTTAAAGAATGTGTTGAATGTCTTAACTAAGAAGGATATGATAATACGACTATAGCAAACATAGCAACAGAATCTGGAGCCTGACTTTTATGTATTTTTGTTTGAAATGTGGTGTTCATCAAGAAGAAGCGATAAGATCAAAAACGAGTTAATTATATGCAGTGCTAAAGTAACAGAATCAATTAAGAAAGTATTGGATGAAGCAATTCAAAATGGAATATTAAAAAGAATACAAAAAAATACGGAGGAAATGTCAAAAGTTCTATTGACTTTGTTTAATGGAATTGCTTTTGAAATATTAGTGGAGCCTTCTAGGGATTTAGAGAATAGAAAGTATTGGATACAAGTTAGGAATACAATACTGTCCATTCTAAAATCGTGACAAACTCTCTGATTGTTTTAATATAACATAACGCTCCTATCACTAGTAACTTAATCCCCATATGCCCAAACTAAATGATATCGTAGATGATAATGCGATAGTAATAATATATCAGGAGTTTACTCAAGCGCACACAAATATAAATAACTTGACTGACATTTGACTCTACTCCCGTCTAACGGATATTTGATATCACTCATTACGCTATTTTAAAACTTGTATATATTTAGACTAAGAAATTTGAGATAAGGAAATAACAGCGTAAAGAGAAAGTTAAGAAGCAAAATGAAATAAACTTTTGATATACTTTCGATCCCGTTTATACTTATTAGGACCACCGCAAAATACCCTATTATTTATGACTAATCCATATTTACAAGAATGTTAGAAAAATCACTTCATAATATAATCAAAAAATAATCCTTATAGATAACCGTTCTGTCACGAGGATTTAGGTTAACAAATCTAAAAATAGGTGAAATGATTGGATACAACAAGGTGAATCTAATGAGCTCAGATTGTAGATGTTGCCAATAGCGGAACAATGTTTGTTATTCATCCGTATATCTATTTACTTTCCTATTGCTATTCCATATATCTTATCCTTGGAATATAATATAGTGCCTATTCATGCTAGCCTTGTTATTAAGATCTGTCTTCCATTTCAGATTCTTCTTGTTCTTCTTGTTCTTCTTGTTCGCCTTCTTCCTCTTCATGAGCATCCTCATTTTCTTCATCAGAGTCTGTTCCAGTCAACATCTCTAATTGTTCGTCTGCTAATTCTATTTGTTCTGCTGCTTTGGTATTATTACCATTATCCAATGCTGTAATGGCTTCTGTAAGATGTTGTTTTATCTGATTTACATCGGCTGTTTGATTTAGTGACGAAGATTGTTGTTGTAGCTCTTGTCCCTGTGTGTCTGTTGTCATGTTCTGAGCAAATGCAGCTGAATTGTTCATGGCCATGATAGCCAAAGACATTGATGCTAAAATAATTGGCATAATGAAGCCCAATGCGAGTTTTTTGTTCATTGTAACCGTCTTTACAAGCCATTAGATAATAAGATATTTGGTACAAGGTGTCAAATGTGACTAACAATTTAGGATTATTATTTAAAGTTCATTTTGTTGTTTGTACCAGAAATGTTTTATACCTAGCAGTGGTGGAGTAAAACAAAATTGTATTCAGAGGGTTTGGTTCATTGCAGTAGTTATTATTATTATGATCAATACCACTCTCATGATGGGCTTGGATACCTAATCATTTGCATGGTGGCTGGATAGATTGTGGGAGATGATATTGTTGGCGATACAGCAAAGAGGATTCTTGATTTTATCCATAACAATCCCGGCTGCCATCTGCGCAAAATCAAGGAAATGATGCATATTTCAATGGGAACTGCACAATATCAACTAGATAAACTAGAGAAAGCCGGGAGAATAACTTCAACTAGAACCGGACTCTATAAGCATTACTTTCCAGTAGGAGTCTTTCAAGACAATGAAAAAGAAATACTGCAAATCCTCAGTCAAGATACCCCTAGGGAAATTCTCATGATAATAATAGAAAAACAGGCTCCTACTCAAACTGATATTGTAAACAGTATTAATATTTCAGCTGCCTCCGTTAGCTGGCATATTAAAAGGTTAGTAGAGTTCAAACTTGTGGAAGAAATTAGAGAAGGTAAATACAAGAGATATCAATTGCATAATAGAAAGGTTTCAGCGAAGTATATCTCGACATTGATGCGAAATTACTATCCTGCTATTTGGGATAAATGGAGTAACAGGTTGGTAAATGTCTTTCTTTCATTATCAAGGAGCGACAACCTATAATTGTTAACCGCAGCTTTTGTCTTTTTTTCTATATCGCTTTTTCTTCCACAAATTCCTCTTCTTGCTGTCGAAGAATTTGATGAAATTGAAATAGAGCATTTTGATGACATTGAATTTGGTATCGACGCAGTAATCGGAGTCTTTGCCCTACTCTTGTTTTCATTATCAATTCTAGCATATAAAAGAACAAGGCTTAAAATGATGGTATACGCAGCAGGCGCATTTGTCCTATTTGCGATCCAGTTGTTATTACAATCATTGGAAGAGACATATGATTTTCTGGAAAGTCCATTAACTGATATTATGACATCTGCAATAACCCTTGCTATTTTGGTATTGTTCTTTTTGGCAATAGTAAGAGGTAGATAGATGATTTTTGGAAAGAAGTATTAATTCAAAATGATATGGGACATATTCACAATACTAGCTTATTATATTCTAACCATAGAGAAAAAGAGTGATCTTCTGAGAGTTCAAAACACATTTTGCAGATCGATTACGACAACACTAGCAAGTAAATCTGAATATAACATGTTAGCAAGTTTTGTTTGATTTGATACATAATAAACCAAATCAATGAGTTGCTGTAGTTGGGATCCAAAAAAGGCAATTGGAACCACATGTGCTCGGGTTACTATCCTTATCAATCAAAGGACATAAAGACTCTAACCATTTTTCCAATCTGCATGGATATCATTTTGATTTGCACCAAACTTGTTTAATTATTGATCTGACGCAGTAATAAATGGTTTGTTAACTTTTAACTAATATCGTATATTTCCAAAAATAGTTGTTGATGAAGCAAGTTTTTTTTACGGCAACTTCTTTTACAAAGAAAATCAGAATTATAACTACAATAGCTCCGGGTATTAGAGACAAAAGAAAAACAGTTTGTAAATCCATAACTTGAAGTATAGCAAATGCGACTAGAGGTCCAGCAATGGCTCCTAACTGGCCGATTGTTATGTGAATTCCAAATGCTTTTCCAGATAATGATTCAGACACTGAATCTGCTATCAAAGCATCACGTGGAGCGGTTCTTATTCCTTTACCAATCCTATCCATAGTTCTAACAATAAATGCATCAAACCAGCTATTAGCAACAACGAAAAAAGGTTTATTAATGTTATTGTTATTCTAACATTCTCAGAATTAGTTAGACATTTTCAAATATTTCTCATCCTTTTCGATACTTATGGATAAAAACAATAATATCCAAATAACTGAAAAACCTATTTTCTATAATTATAGTGTAGAAATGTCGAACAAAAGGGAGTTCCTTTAACAATGAAGAACAAATGTACTGTAACCCTAACATCCCTTATGGCTATATCGTTGATATGTTTTATTTGCAGCGCACCTTTGGTATTTGGTGTACCACCCGATCCCAATTTTGGTAGCCAAAACCAATGTTCTATTAGAGATGGGCCTTTTGGCGAGAAGGATCAGATAATAAATTGTTGCTGGGACGAGCCTGATTTACTAAATCCTGGAGAAACCGTCAACTGGTGTCAATCATGTATAAACACAGTTCCACCAAGTAACTGCAGTGAACTCTATATCGAAACACCTTCATCACCACAAGACCCTGCATCACCTATACAAGATGATGGAGTTTTAGAACAACCAGACAAACCAAATAAAGGTAGCGTTATGAATTTGCCAAGTAGCAATGAAAGGACATTAGAATAACAACAAACTTCTTTTGAATACGAATGGATGAATAGTCGATGTGGTCGATAATTAATCGAACCTTCCTTAGAGGACTGATATCATCCCGAAGTCCACCGTTTTAGTGAAAAACGTTACAGCGAATAGATCTTTATACCTCAATATTTCAAGAATAGAAAAAAATACAAAAGAATTAAGAGATATAGAACAAAAAGGCAAAGAGGAAAATCATATAGTAAAAGGAAATCTTCAAGAAAATGATGAAGAGATCAAAAAGTTAAACGAACAATATCAAAGGTTATGAAGAGAGCAATCATGAGAGACATGATGGTAGATTTGCAACTTGAAATTACAATCACAAGAACAAAATGACAAACCAATTATCATCGCTACAATATTACAAGGCATTAGAGAAAAAGATTAAGGTAAGAGGATAATACAGAAAGTATCTTGGATCTGATACTTGGACATGTCCAAGTTCTAATGATCCAGGCGACAACTTCTATATCGCAGATCACTTATGCAGAACAATCACTATTGCAGAAGAAATAGGAATAGACAAGAAAATTATTTAATATTCTTCACTATTAAAAAGTAAGCAGTTTATCAGATTCTGTTACTATTCTTAGCATGTCCTTCATCGTAGATATTGGACAAATATCAAATTTCATTTGACGAGAACTTATACAAGTTCCGCATGCAAGTAGGTGACCCTTCAATTCGTTATATTTATTCAGTTGTTCTTGAACGTTGAATTCTTCACTCCTTATGCTTTCAATTTCAACACCTTGTCCTAGTAAGAATATCTCTACTTGATGTTCATCCAAAAGTGCAGTATTTGCAAATCTCAATGCGTTCCATACCAATTCTGGATCAGTATTACTAATAATAATTCCAATTTTCAATTCTTATTGACTATATGGATTATCTATTAATATTCTAATAGAAGTTAAACAAATTCGAACATATAGTTCTAAGCGGATGCTTTTCCTGCATTATTATAAGTAAAATACTCTACTAAAATAGTTGTTCATCATCCACTATTCCAAATATCAATCTAGGTCTGATTTGAATGGATGTATCTGTCCTATTCTTCTTCCTTTAGTTTAACCAGTACGGTATACGAATTTGAACAGTTTCAGGAGCCTTTTTGAGTATTTTCTCCATATTTCCCAGTATCATAGTCATCCCCATATCTCACTTCTGCGAAAAATCCCGTACCTACAGGAACATACCTTGAATCAAAGTCAAAAGTTCTTTGAATAGTAGTTTCAGCAGGAAAAGTTGGATATTGGTATTGTACAGGTCCCTCATCGATTGAAACAGTGATTTGACCTTTGTAATCAATAGAATCTGTGATCGTAATTTTGACAATGACCTTGATGGTGTTGCCACTATTAGGTAAACTTGAATATGAACCGGTTGGGATAATAGTTAAATTACATAAATGCTCTAAGCAATTGAGTCCTCTCTTAGTGGGTGAAAATGCAGCGGAAACCACCGGGCCCCAAATCAATATTACCGTTGAGATTATACTTTACAAAACAATGTTAAATATTATTCCTTTAGTATTTGAGATGCGATAATATAGGTTTCTCAATTTGGTAAGTCAGGATAGCAACTTCCGAAAATATCTAAAGGTATAAACTCATTAGACTGCATTGTTATTATTTAGATGGCATTTAATTCCAATAGCCGTTAAATTGCAAACTCAACACTCTGCTTTTACAACCAAAAACCCATGACCCAGTAGCAGTATGAAAACCTTATTAATTTTTGAAAGTATAAGTGAGTGAAAGCAAAGATGTCCAATCCAATCTCTGACGGTATGGGCTGGAGGGTCACTGCATCTATTATCACCTTTTTCGCGTCTATAATAATCATTATTATCTGGTTATTCTTCTATGCAGAAAATTACACTATCTATCAGAACGTTGCCATAGTTGTAGTTATCTTTTTAGGATTTATCGCTATAATGGCAGCCACTTGGGCCTCCTGGGGCATGAAGCAGAGTAGAGAAGGAAAGTGGCGCAGTAGTAGTAGCACTAGTAGCAGTAGCAATAAGAAAGGCGATTTGGAATAAGAGGCTGTTTTTCTTTTTTTTACCTATTCACTTTCCATCCAAAAATGCTTTTGATTTTTTTCGGAGTATGAATTTATCCATAATTATCAATACCAAAACAGAGACCACTGCAAGTAATACCACAGGAAATTGTACTTGTAACATACGTTCTATTTCAACAGAAGCGACTACACCAAATAAAGCCTGGAAATTATGAAAAACGATAGTGGCATAAATATTGCGTCCAACGAAATAAACAATGCTTGTTAATAATCCAGGTAACATTAGTATCATAACCATGTTGATCTGATTAAAAGGCTCACTATGAGCAGAGTGATAAACACCAAAAAGCACTGTTGATGTAATGATGCCTACTATAACTGAAAGTTTTTTCCCAAACTTGTTCTTTGAAAAAGATTCCATGCTAGCACCTATGACCGCCCAGCATACCACCACCTCTGCTACAGATGTAGGTAATGTTTGAGAAAATACATTGGAAATTACAATAGGATTTAGCGATGCAGGTCCTTGAATAACAAATAACAGAAACCCCATCGTTCCTGCAACAGTTACTAGCACAACCGTGTTTTTTACCGATCTAAATCCTATCTGACTTAACGACAGTGGACCAGACGCTGTAATAGATGGTTTGATGGCCAAAATGACTATCACAGTTCCTATGATCATGTTTACAATAACAGAGTATTCGAATCGTCCTAGTGGATCCTCTCTATGTAATAAGTTTATTCGACCTTCAAAAAGATAGGTGGCAAATATCCACACCAAATAAATGGCAATTGCAATTATGATAAGTAAAATATGTCTTTTCATCAACTTTTCATTAACACCCTTGCTTAAAAGTAGAAGAATCTGAGTCTGTGAAGAAATCCCAAAGGAACGGACGTCAACCAAAAAAATTTTCGTCATCCCATATTTAATCTAAATGTCCTTCTCTATGTAAGCCAGATATGATTTTAATTAAAGTGTCATAATCAATTTCGAAACCAAAAGTAAAGAATTCTTTGAAACATTGAGAATTTGAGGGTATCAGAATTAATACATATAATTTAAATAATTCTGTCTTTATGCTCTC
>QCWC01000113.1 GCA_013114705.1 Candidatus Nitrosocosmicus sp.
TTTCCCTATATTTACTGTCCCCAATCTTCTCCAACTACTTGGGCTGGTTTAATGCTGAATTCGTCTCCGGATTTAACCAGTTCAAAACTTTCCCCACAATCCGGACAAGTGACGATTTCGCCTTGCATTGAGTCGGCTGGAATGGGAATCTCTGCGTCACATTCCTTACAATTAACTTTTGCCATTTTCTTGATCCTTGTTATTTTTCACATATTCCTCGTTAAGTATTTTTCTCTCTAATTTTTCGTCCAAAAACAATTCCAAAATGTCACCCATACGCAATTCCTTTAGCCCTCTAGCTAGAGATTCCGAATTCTCTTTAGTCGAGTCCAACCCCAATAAAGATAGTAAATATGCAGATCCATTTTTTCCCGACAACTCTCCAAACACTATCTTGCGCCTGTTTCCTACGAGTTTGGGTTCTATAATTTCGTAGGCTGATGGATTTCTCAATATCGCAGCAAGATGAGTACCTGCCTTGTGTTTATATGAACTATCACCTACCAACGGCTTGGATTCATGAATTGGAATATTTGTATAATCAGATATGGTTCGCGATAGGTCTTTTAACATATGTAATCGAAAATTATTGTTTGATTTGTATATCAAATTAAGAGCAACGGCCGTCTCTGCCAACGTTGGAATTCCTGTTCTTTCTCCTAACCCATCAATAGTGGTATGTATCTGGTCTGCACCCGCATCACAACCAGCCAGTGCATTAGAAAGGGCAAGACCAACATCATTATGACAGTGGACATCAAGTGCCGTTTTCGATGTATCAATATGATCGTATACAAGTTTGACTAAATTATACATTCCACGTGGCCTCATGATTCCAACTGTGTCTGGAATACTGATTCTTTCAATACCCTTTTGGTTCATTTCTTTGCACATATCTAATAGAAACTCGGGATCTGTTCTGCTCGCATCCTCCATAGTAAATCGTGATTTGAGGCCATGAGATTTTATATAATCAACAACCTCCAGCGCTCGTATTTTCGCTTCCTCCCTGGAAATTCGAAGTTTGGCTACTAAGTGGATATCAGATATCCCCATATATGTAGCGACCCATTCTGTGTCACAATCTAATGCCCGATCTACGTCAGACCTTATCGCTCTTACATGAGCTACAATATCGGCGGTCAATCCCTGTTTCATGATGACCTTGGTGGCTTCATGATGATCCTCTGAAACAATAGGGCTTATTTCTATCTGATCAACCCCAAACGAATCTAACATCCAAGCGATCTGGATTCGCTGTTTGTTTGAAAATGAAACTCCCGGATGCTGCTCGCCTTCCCTTAGAGTCGAGTCCAATATCCTAATTTTTTTTCTATCCCTATCTGAATCATTGTATTGATGCGCAAAATAGTTAGGGTCATCTGTTTTTAGTGACATTCTCTGTATAATCTTACTATAATCGGATATTTAAGGTATGTTTTCGCTAAAAAAGAAACCTGTCTCAACTTGGCATGAGTTACCACTAACTCAAGTAAACTATCTAAATCATCCAATCTATGAAATACATTACTTGGAATTTCCAAGTGTTCTTAAAATGATTACAGTATTGGTATCAGATACCCCATCAATTTTTCTTATTTCATCAATATAAGAATTTATTTCAAGAATAGTAGGTGCAGATATAACAGTAGCAATATCATATTGACCTGTAATTTCATACACTGTCTCGACACCAACTAGTTTTAACAGTTGACTAGAGACAGCAGAGGTATCTGCTATCGAACTTACAGAAATCAGCGTGATGGCACTAGTTTTATTGGACGGTCCCATCTCAACAGTAAACTTGGTGATAACTCCAGACTCTTGTAAGTTCTTAACCCTGCGGCGTACGGCTGATTCAGACATTCCTATCAAAGTAGCAATTTCAACAAAAGGCTTTCTAGAATCATTTTTTAGAATACTTATAATCTTTGAGTCAATATTGTTCAAATTAGTTTCAACCAAATCGCCTCTTCTCCTCTTTTTGAATAAGAATCTCGATCAATTGCAATGACTTGTTCACTTCTTCTTCGTTCATAACTAAAGGTGGCAATAATCTTAAAATGTTTCTGCCAGAGTAAAGCAGAAGAATGCCGTGGTTAATACCATCAAGGAGGATATCTTTAACATCAAATCTCATTTCTACTCCTAACATCATTCCCAAGCCACGAACATCACGAATAATCTTATGATTCTCTTTTAATTTAATTAACCCGTCTTTAAAGATTTTGCCAACTTTTTCTGAATTTGTGACCAAACCATCCTCAACTAAAGCATCAATTGCTGCAGATCCAGCGGCACAAGCCAATGGGTTACCAGCAAATGTAGACGAATGTTCCCCAATTTTTAAGGAATTTAGTATCTCTGGCCTCATGGTTGCTAATCCCATTGGGACACCCCCTGCGACTCCTTTGGCTAAACACATTATGTCTGGTTCAACATCCCAGTGTTGCCCTGCCCACATTTTTCCGGTACGCCCTAGACCAGATTGAATTTCGTCGAATATAAGGACAAGACCTTTGGCAGTGCATATTTCTCGAATAGATTTCAAAAAATTCGGAGGAGGCATAATTATCCCAGTTTCTCCTTGAATTGGTTCTACGATAATAGTTCCAATATTACTTTCAGATCGGGTAACAATTTCAGAAATCGATTCAACTTCAGAGTAGGAAATAAATTTTACACCTTCGAGTAAAGGTAAAAATGACTTGCGATATTTTTCATTATAAGTAACAGATAATGATCCAAAAGTTTTCCCATGATAACCACCATTTAGCGCTATGATTCCACTTTTACCTGTAAACTTTCTTGAAAATTTTAGAGCGGCTTCAACCGCCTCGGTTCCACTATTAGTAAAAAAAGTGCTTTGCAAGTTTTTTGGCGCAATGCTATTGAATTTCTTTAGGAAACGCAAACGAACTTCGTTGTAAACAGACATGTGACAAGTAATCAGCTCATGGCATTGTTCTGTTATAGCTTGGACAACGCGGTCATTGCAATGACCCACAAGAGCCACCCCGTAACCACCCATGCAGTCAAGGTACTCGCGTCCATTGGTATCCCAAACTTTGCATCCTTTTCCTTTTATGATACTTACTGGAAATCTTTGATATAGATTACCTACATAAGACTCTTCAGATTCTAAACTCTGCATCATGATATCACTGTACAATTTTTATTTTCCAAAGCCATCTTTATAGGATTCTGTACGGAACCGGAGGCTATTATAGCTTTTTTCACTCCCATGGATAATGCCTCGGTACATGCAAGTACTTTTTTTTCCATACCTGGACCAATCTTTGGGAGTAAAGTTTTTGCTTCGTCAATCGTCAGCTTTGTAACCAATCTATCATCCATTAGTAATCCATTTACATTGGTGATGAAAATTACAACCTCTGCATTTAGCGCGCCGGCTACGTTTGCAGCAGCCCTGTCTCCATCAATGTTTAAGAATTCATATTCCTCACTTAGAGCGATAGGGGAGATGATGGGGATGTAACCGTTGTCGAGTAGGGTATTAGCTAAATGGGGATTGACATTTGAAACTTTGCCAGTAAAACCACCTTCTATAATCATTTTTCTTCCCTTCTCATTTAGGATAAGTAGTTTCCTTTTTCTTTCCGCTCGAATCATTTCACCATCAATACCGGTTATGCCAACCGACATAATTCCTCGACTTTCCAGCATTGCTGTAATATTCTTACTAATTTTTCCCGACATTACCATAGTATAAATCATTGCCGTTTCCTTGTCAGTATATCTACTTCGTTTGCCATCTGGAGAAACGATAAACTTTTGTTCCTTACCCATTTTGTTTGCAATCTCTGTTACATCTTTACCTCCACCGTGAACGATAGCTATTCTATTATTCTTTACTAATTCTTGAAAATCATCAAGAATAGAAGGGTTTAAACCCTCTACAATACTACCTCCTATTTTTATTACAATCATACTGGTGTTACAGGAGTAAATCTTAAGCCAGTCATTTCATCAAATCCAGCCATCACATTAAGGTTTTGAATAGCAGACCCAGCCGCCCCTTTCATTAAGTTGTCTGATGCAGACATCGCTACGATTCTGTTATTATCCTCGTCTAAATCAAAACCCACGTCACAAAAGTTAGATGCAATTACAAATTTTGGGTCTGGAAATTTATATATTCCATTCTTGTCCCTGATAAGCCTAACAAATATTTCATTGCCGTAAGCATTTCGATATAACTTCCACAGTTCCAGTTCGTTAAGTTTCTTTTTCAAGAAAGCATGATTGGTTGTGAGAATGCCACGAACCATATTAACTGCGTGCGGGGTCATGCTAACATGTATTTTTTTGTTTCCTAACAAGTTTAATTCTTGTTCAATTTCTCCCGTGTGACGATGTTTAGCAGGCTTATAAGGACGTATAACACCATATCGCATGGCATGATGAGTAGCTGATCCAGCCTGTCCCCCTGCACCTGATGAGCCTATCTTGCTGTCTACGACTATATGATCGGTATCAAGAACATCATTTTCGATTAAAGGTTTCAAAGCTAAGAGGGAAGTAACTGCCATACAACCAGGGCAAGCGACCAGCTGTGCATTCTTAATTTCCTCACGATGAAACTCAGGGACACCGTATACAGATTTTGAAAGCATATCAGGATATGGATGTTCCCAGCCATACCACTTTACGTAATCTTCAGGATTTTTTAACCTAAAATCAGCAGAAAGATCTATTATCTTTATACCTCTTTTATACAAGTCATTGACTATTTTATTAGATTTACCGTGAGGCACGGATACAAAAACTATATCACAACTATCTGTTAACTTGTCTATATCGAGATCTGAGAATGTAAGGTTAATGAAACTCTTTAAACTAGGATGAATTCGGTGGACATATTCGCCGGCCTTTTGTCGCGAAGTAACCATTGATACCTCTACCTTTGGATGAGTAACTAACAATCGCAGCAATTCTCCGCCGACGAAACCAGAAGCCCCTATTACACCAACTTTCATTTAGAATACTCCAACTTGTCTGTATTTATCTTCCCTACAAATAAAAAGTATTTAGCGACAAATAATTTCATTAATAATAAATCGTTTGACAATACTCATTTAAATTTTTTTTTTATTTTAGGAATATTTTAAGTTGTGGTATGGCTTTTTGCATATTCAACAATCATATCAGCAATGTCAATTCCAGTCGCCAAGCTAGCTCCCCTGAATTCCACAGTGTTATTAATCTCGTGTACTAATAACCCTCTTTCTTCATCCTCCATCATATCTATTCCCAAAATTCCCGTTCCTACCACATTAGCAGCTTTTAAAGCCAAGTCTTCTAATTCCTTTGTTATCTCGAGATTCGCTGCCTTTCCCCCTTTAGCAACGTTTGTTCGCCATTCATCCTCAGAAGAATAACGATATACAGCTGCTACTAATTTATCTCCCACAACAATGCAACGAATATCTCTTGGAGGCCTATGAATCAGCTCCTGAAAGTAAAAGATATTTGAAAAGGGACTAGTACTTTCCTGTCTCATTTCGATTATTATTTTTCCAGTTTCCCTATTTCTAACAGGAAACACTCCACGCCCCCATGAACCAATTACTGGTTTGAATACTACAGGATTCTTTTCAAAATTCAAAGATTCTATAAATTTGAATGCAGAATCAGAATTAAATGAAAAATATGATTTAGGTGTCGGAATGTTATTTTTCTTAAGTATCATAGAAGTTAAAAGTTTGTTACCACATACTTCTCCTATTTTCGAATCATTAATTACATTATAACCACATAATTCTAAACAATATGTCAAAAACTGACCCCGAAAGTGGCTAATACTTCTTTGTAACAGAACATCCGCAAACTCTCGATGACGTAATTCTAGATAATCAGTATCCATAATGATATTTCGAGAGTCTATTAGTTGAACGTCGAGTCCTTTTTTGATGGCAGTATTGTATAATGCTTTTTCCTCAAAGCGCAACTTATCAAACAAAATGTCTAATTTGACCATTTTTATGCCTTGTTTTTAGAAATCATTTTGTTAGCTGCGGAAGATTGAAGTCCCCAAAGAGTCACAAAGCCTGATGCCAATCTCTGGTCAAAATTAGAGTTTGACATGTACGTAATGGCGTCATTGTCGTATAGTGAAAACGTTGATTTTCTCCCCACCACACGATAGGAGCCATTATGCATTTTAATCTTTATCTCCCCAGTAACCCGTTCTTGTGTCTTTGCAATAAACGCATTTAAATCAGTCAAGAGTGGGTCCAACCATAATCCAGAATAAGCCAACCAGGCCCATTGATCGTCAACACTGAATTTGAAACGAAGTTCATTGTGGGTCAGGACTAATTTTTCCAGATCTTTGTGAGCTTCTACCAAAACCAAGGCAGCAGGGGCCTCATATACTTCTCGGGATTTTATCCCCACAACTCGGTCCTCTATATGATCAATTATTCCTACTCCAAATGCACCCGCAACATCATTAAGTTTTTTGACAAGTAGACCAAGTTCCATCCTTGTTCCATCAATGGATATGGGCACTCCTCTCTCAAAACCAATAGAAACATACCCGGCAGAAGTATTATTCTGTTTTACAAATTTAAAAGCATCATCTGGTGGTTCGTTCTCCAAATTTTCTAAGCTACCACCTTCAATTGCTCTTCCCCAAAGGTTTTCGTCAATGCTGTACTTTTTTGCAACCGCTGATATCTTGATGTTATTTTCATTTGCATATTCTAATTCTTTATCTCTAGTCAGGTTCATATCCCTTATAGGAGCAATAATATTCAAATTAGGATTGAGGGAACGGATTGCGATATCAAACCTTACCTGATCGTTCCCTTTGCCCGTACAACCATGAGAGATAGCATTTGCATTATGTTCCCTTGCAACTTCAACAGCTTTCTTCGCAATTAGTGGTCTAGCAATCGCGGTTGCTAATGGATATTTTTGTTGATATAATGCATTCGCTTGTATAGCAGGAGTAACATAATCATTAAGAAATTCTTGTTTCGCATCTACATAAACATGCTCAACAGCCCCAAGGTCAGCTGAAACTTTATTAATGTCCTTAAAATCATCATTCTGTCCTACATCAACTGTAAGGGTAATAACATCAAGATTGTGCAAGGATTGAAGATATTTTACACATACGGATGTATCCAGACCACCCGAAAAAGCAAGGACTACCTTATTCATTAATACGCGTCGATAGTGATAATTAATAATTTAATTCTTGTGAATCAAAAATTTGTGATGATAAT
>QCWC01000114.1 GCA_013114705.1 Candidatus Nitrosocosmicus sp.
ACTTTTTTATATAATAGGTTTGAGTTGGTATTCGGCATAACAATTTTCAATTAGGCTCTAAAAATACATTACCACATTTTCTACAAAATTAAGGAATATGGAGATATTCTTGAACAAAATATTTTTAAAGTCTAAACGCGAATATTTATAATGCGATTAAGAACATTTTGCTCTATTTCAATTATACCCACTCTGATACTGATTTTATTATTACTCTCTTCTGTTGATAATTATATGCCTGAAAACCAAGTATATGGCCAACCTCCAATTTCTGACGAGTTACAGACGTTCAATTTAAATCCAATTGTTTCTGAACTATCAAATTTCCAAACCTCCAAATATTTGACTAGTTCTTTGATTGGTTAGAATCTCATAACTCCAAGTCACTCAATTGCATGAAACAATATGTATGGAATGCAACAAGCTCTCTCCAGCCAACCAAATGAAGTAAGATAGAATCCTTTTGATTAATCTGCTAGAATATACCTTAAAATAATTTCAGTTAAGTGGAAAGCAATGTGGATAAAGGATATTCATATTGTATGCTGTATGCAACGAAAAACATACGGCAAAGCAATTATCATATCTTCCATAATGACTTTGACTGCATTTTTGATTTTTTCAACATATGTGACAACATCCTTTGCCTTCCTCGGATTTGACATATTTCCTGGGAGTGATCAGAACATAAAGAGTTCACAAAGCACATTACAAGGGTCGCATTGCTATTCTCCGAATGCTAGTATTATTAATTCTTGCAATTCAGGGGATCCATCCGGAAGTGAAAATTCAGGTCAAAATTATCTAGCACAGTAGTATATTGAAACTTGATATATTAGAGAATGGTACGAGGGACCCCTCTACACTTTTTTAATATTTGTTAAATAACATACCAATCTTAGGCTTAACTTACACTATCAGGATTTAGATGAACTCATTAAGCAATCACGGCAAGAATTAGAATTTTAACTTGAATAAATATCTGTCTTTTTTACTTGTTTTGGAAAAGGTATTTTACTGATTATGTTCTTGCAAAGTTACTTACGATTTTTCTTCTAGATAAAAATTACATTATAGTTCTCTTTAATTGATAATTATCGGTTTAGTCTAGAAATTATTAGGATGGCTTCATCACTTCTTAACAGTACTGAAAAACACAATCAGTTGGTTGCACATTGTAACTATTTGCTCTTGAAACTTCCTGGTGATGACTATATTCTTCACGACATGGGAATAAGAATTATAGTAGAAGAGCAGATAAATGAAAAAGGTAATAAAACATCTCGACACAAAACCTTTAAGATTCAAGGATTATCAACAGACCCAATTGATTACTGGGATGATAACAAATTAGAGAAGTTTCACTCCAAATTATCACAAATTTTAATGATGATCTACGAAACCGAAGTCAATAATTCCACCATATAAAGATCCGCCTAACTTACAATCTTTCTGAATTGTCTGTGCATGGATAAATTCCAAGCTAAGATAATAGTAATTTTACTACCTATTCAAGGAAGTTAATTGAGCCAAGGATATTATCCCGCAAATATTGATAGTTATTAAAAAATCCACTCAGGCCTTCATCTCCTGATGACGAGATTCTAATAATATACGTACTATTTCCGTGATTAAATTCGGCTACTGTATATGCCGATAGAATATTTCCTATTCCAATCTGTCCCACTGCGGTTACGGAACTTGCCCTCTCTCCATCGATTAAAGTACCGTTAAATGAATTCTCTTCAAAGGTAACTATTTGTAGATCTTCTTTTAATCCTGACAAAGTCAAATTCATTGTATGTTCTGTAATTGGTACCTTTTCATCAATACAAGAAGTAAATATACTCATATTCAATGAATCAGGATCATTAATCTGCTTAATACTTTCAATTTGAAAAGTTTCAACTGAACCATCTGATATTTTATCTGTTTTGAATGGGTGCATTAGTGAAATCGCACAATCCTTATCCTCATACAATTCCCATGTAGGTTGAGCGCTTGCAGGAGGAAATGACAAGAAGGCAATGATTATTAAAAATATGATAGGGAACATAATACGTGCTCCCAACTCTTTTTTCATGAATAAAAATATCATTATCAACAAGTATTTTTTAAGGATCATCCTATTATATCCTTTATTGGATAACTTGCATAAACTATGAGGTTTGATATGATTCTTGAACCTTGTATTTTTTTTAAAGTTGATATTATTGTTTGGTTAAAGTAAACCCAAATTCAATCATATAACACAGCATAATGATCGTAGCTGCTCTTGCATCTAATATCAGAGAAATATAGAACCGTCAAAAGAATCAGGTCTTGCATCAGAGTCGGTGGAATTAGCCCTGCAAGACCGTTAAATTATTGGGGTTGTGAAAAATCCAAAATAAGCTTACCGCCTTCCTACCTGAAAGCAGAATTACATACACAATGGTTTAGTAATATATTTACTACTAGGAGATTAAAATTTGATTATTAGTAATAGAAAGTAAAATAAAAATGAATATAGAATACTAATTCCTTGTATTCTTGTTATCTAATAGACCCACTATTAGGTTAATGAAGTTACAATGTCATACAAGGGAACAGTGAATATGCCTTCTGTTTCTTCGTGACTTAATGCTAAGCTTGCAATATTCCCATTAAATATGCATAATATAACTGGAACATCGGAAAATGCTGTTTCACCATTAATTTCTATATCTGCAGTTCCTGTGAAAGACATAATATTACCATCCAGTTGTATTGTATCACTACCTGAAGCATCTAAAGGAGTAGCGTCATCGATTCAACTGATAGCAAAAGTGCTATCCGCCTTTCCTGCTAGTGTATAGGATGTTGCGTGCCATGTAAAGTTCTGTAGCTATCCACCTCCAACAGTAAAGATCCAATTACCTCCAATTACCGAACCTACTGAGGGTCCAAGAGACGATTCATTCTGTGTTGCTTCGACTTGTGTTATACTTGGTGGTAAGGTAAGTATTTGGCCAGTATAGCCGGTTACAGAGAAACTGTCAGCGGCTTCGGATCCCTGAGCTAAAGCATACTGAAAAATATTGTTGTTGCTTCCAATTGTGAACTTGCTTGTCAGCAGTATGGGAATCAAAAAAAGCTAATGCTATGGTAGTATTGCTGATTACGCTAAATTTATTCATAGTATATAAGATATATCACGAAAGTTTATCTAGACGGATATATCGCTTATGAAGATCTAAGTATAATGTGCGGAGAAATCTGTTGATATACAGTTAAAGATTGTATGAATTTAAGACCAATTAAATTTAGGAGGGTATTATGCCTTCCTAAACAAAGGGATTTTAACCTTTAAGAATCGGGTCAAAACCCGCACTTTGCATGCATTTTTCGTACTTTATTGCATTTGCTTATCAGCATTGGATAAGAATTACTCGAAGATCAAATAGCAGTTTAGTTTAATCACAAATAATTGATTAGATTACTATATGTCGTAGAGGCCTTCATACAACCTACACTAGATTAGGGCCCAAAGCAGTCTTTAGAAAATTGGGCTGTTACTGTATGAATTGTAAATTGTATACGGGAAACGCCTTTCGAGGATCCAAAATGGATGATAAACAAGCACAAATCACGATGCTCCGGCCGGGATTTGAACCCGGGATCTGCGACTCGAAAGGCCGCAATGCTTGACCGGACTGTGCAGCTTTTTCTGCTACTACACCACCGGAGCTTCAAGTTGTTTAATTTGTGGATATTATAAAATCGTTTTTATTTTTCAAATTATTATTATCTCAAATTACCTTTTATATCGAGGAAGAAGAAGATAGTGCCAAGAAAATGATATCAATAACTTGTCAATTTCATTATGTATATTGAAATAATAAGGAAAATTCAAGTATATGTCTATTCTTAATATAACATTGAGTAAGAGACTAGAACCTCCACTGGTCGATACGGACATCATAGTTGCCAGATTGGATGAAAACAGCATTCGATTTCTAGAAGAAGCGTTAAACGATGAAAAGAGATATCTTACAATTTTAACCGTAAAGAGAAATAGTCGAAGCAAGGATAAATTTGGATGTAGAATCTTGTGTAAAGATTGTGAGTTTTTTGTTTGTACCGTTCTACAACCTTTTGGATACAACAAACCAAAAAAAATACAATGTACCAAGTGTGGTTACGTTTATTTTGGTATCTGAAAGAAAAGTTACAATTATTTGGAAAATTTATTTCCCATACCAATTATTGTAAATCAAGAGTTTTCAGGTATTAGGGAACATTCTGCGTGAGAAATTTGAAAAAATTATTTCTCGAACGATTTTAGTCTTGGTTTTTCATACTTAAAACGCGATCCCCAATGCACCTAATACAATCAAAATCACACCTATTATTGCTAGTACAATCCCTAGTATTCTTGCGATCTTTGTTGCGACAGGGGGTAACATACCTGCTACCGCATATAATATCACTCCGATTATTAGGACAATAATTCCATCAATTAATCCCATACTTCTATTGAATGTTTAACAAACCATATTAACTACATAGGAAGAACTTATTAATTACCTTGCAAGCATATATTTTAAAACATTTTATGTAAACTGATTTCATAGTTTTGTCTTAATGTCATAACAAAACTAAAAAATTCATTCACCATGAGGCTTTTTATTGTTACCAATTGCTGGGTCGTGTGTTTCATATTGTGTATATAATTTGCAGCAGGTTTGATTCCCGAGAGTAATTTTCCTGAAAAAAAGTAGATCCAAGAATTTGTGCCAAATTGAATTGTGAGATTTTTGGACAGTCTTAATACTGATAGCAAATAAATAAAAATCTGAATACTATCAAATTGATTATACTCAACGATGGCATGAATTTCCATATTACTTAAACCTGCTAATATTCAAGATAATATTAAAGACCCCGTTGGTGAATTCAAAAACTAGCTATTAATTTACAATTTTTTATAGATATTCTAGTGATCATCTTTGAATACTTGAATTGCTGTCGTTTCATACTCTTTAGCTAACATGCCCGGAATAGAATCTTACAAAAAGGAACAAATAATTATAGATGACCCCTGGTATACTGGTCAGATCCCAAAGTCATCACCAGACTTGGAATATCGCCAACTTGAATCTAAATTCTTGTATGCTGGCCACAATGGTCAAATTCAAATGTCTTTGAAAACCTTTCCCAATATTTGATAATTTAATTCAGACAATCAATTATTTTGTTTTTTATTTTATTCTTTAGAACTCGACACCATATTTGGGAGTCGAAAATTTGAGCTGAGAAATATTGAATCCACTGGAAAAAGTACACCTGGTACTTTGTGAGTATTACAACGTCAAGATCGCTCCTATTCCGGGTAGATATCAAGTACGATTCTTAATGCTAGCAATACCGTACTCTTCGAATGACACTAGTTCATTCATTGGCAACCTATTTTTCTTCTTAAATTTTCCGGTAATTTTCTTTTTAGGATATCCAAACCCAACTACAATAACAGGCTTGTAGTCTATAGGTAAGGCAAAGTCGTCACGAATTTTTTGTTCATCTATTCCGGTAAATAAAGCAGATCCTACTCCAAAATTCCACGCCGCTAGCTGCATATTTTGAACAACTTTCCCGGCATCAATTAGATGAAATCGAAAGTAAGGATTGGTTATAATGATAATGGCAAAATTAGCTTCGGATATCCATTTACCACTAGTACTATCCTCAGCTAATTTTTTCAAATTCTCTTGGTTTTGTACTACTATGAATCTCCAAGGCTGGGTGTTGAGTGAACTGCCCGTTAACCTGGCGGCCTCTAGAATTTTTAACCTAATTTCCGAAGGAACCAGACTGCTTTCATCAAATTCTCTCACCTCGAGTTTGGTTACGATGCAATCATATGCGTCCATACTATATTCTCACTGTTTAATCATAATAACTATTTCAGATGAATTTATAATTTAATACTTAGAAATCAATTGCTTTTTGTACAAAAGTCTATCCATAACGTTTTAGAGATTCGACAAGTTTGGTCGAGTCACCCACTTGCTGGCTTTAGTTGGAATAGTTTCAATAATTGTTGGGGGAAAATATTGTTATGGTTATTCAATCATAATAATACTTTTAATTCTAAGTATCATCAAATATCTTAATACTGATAAGATGTTTGATTAAACATATTATGGTACTTGCATACATAGACCCAGACGAATCGTTAGAAATTCTAAACACGCTTCAGCCAATAATATCTAACTATTCATCTAAGAATTGTTCTTAAAAACAGAAGTTAAATAAGCAGCATTAGTCTGATACAGAACACTGAGAAAATAACCCAGACTTTGATAAGGATAGATCAGACAAAAATAGAGATACATTGTTTCAATGGAAAATTAATAGAAGTGTTATTGTTTTGCTGGATCATAATGAGGATTTATCCATTCTATAAAGCTAGCATTGTTTAGAGAGCGAGCATCCTCTAGATAATTAGGTAATATTTTTATGAATTTGAATCCATTTATTAAATCGAAGCTTAAAACTAGGTCATGGAACTCACAATTCACAACTTTTAGAGCATATCCTAGTGGAGTAAAGTTGTTTGAATAATCACAATAATTATACAATCTACCTCCTGCTATCATTCGCTTAAGATTAAATTTCATAGTCAAGTCCTTTCGCCCTTGATAAAGTCTGTGTCCGATACCCTTATGTCTAACTTTTGGATGAGTTGAAATATCTGCGCCATACAGGCTATCTCCAGTAGGGGTGTGTGTAGATAGCATTCCATTACCTGTAATCCCATTCCAAGTATGTTCTGCATATTCTGGATCAAGACTTACAATTAAGCTAGTCGCAGAGCCGACTACCTCTCCATCTAGTTCGGCTACAAGCTGACCTTCTGGAAATACATCCAGATGACTCTGGAGTTCGTCAGGGTGCCATATATTACCAATTTTGGCTAAATCGGCGAAAGACTCTTCTTGTAACTTTACTATTTTAGGAATATCTGATACAATTGCTTGCCTTACAATAACGGAATCGGAATTCAGGACATAAAATGAACTCATCTAGGCTGTATAGAATTACAATATGGATTTATGTTTTTAGTATTTATGCATGCGAGTATATTTTGTTGATCGCTAAGTGCAGAACAAATAGTTGTGCAAGTGTATTTTGTTTAAATGATTTTAGATTGAACTAAATGGACATGGCTAGATTCATATGATTTTTGAACCCTCAAAGCAAATCGTGAATGTTGAATGACCTTTCACAGAT
>QCWC01000115.1 GCA_013114705.1 Candidatus Nitrosocosmicus sp.
GAGAAAAAAGATATTATAAAATATAACAGAATCATATTCATCAACTCTAATATTTAATAGTCATCTTATCGTATGTACTTCAAATATTGTCTATGTGAAGGAACGAGTTGAATCTGATGAGATCAGATTCTACATGTTACCATAGTAGATCAATATTTGTTATTCATTCAAACCTTTTTTCTGTATATCAATGCAATCACTGACGTACCCACAAAAGTAGCCGTCCAGTATATCCATAGATCACTCCATACTCCAGATAGTAATGCTGGAGCCAATGAACGAGCCGGATTCATAGAAGCTCCAGATATAAATGCCAAAAACAAAATGTCTAATCCAACAATACCTCCAATCACTATTCCTCCAAATCCTTTCAAACCTTTTGTATAAACGACAGTCAGTATTACGGCCATCAAAAGTGCTGAAGCTAAAACTTCTATTCCAAATATTAACGGTAAAGGATATGAATAATTAGGCGCATTAGTTCCAAGATTTGCTTCATTACCTATTACAATACTTACAAAAAGACTGGCAATGAAAGCACCACCGATCTCAGCTAAAAAGTACAAACCTAATAGCCTTTTTGTGATGTGCTTTGTTATCAAAAACCCCACAGATACAGCAGGGTTAAAATGAGCCATAGAGATTTTTCCAAAAAGATATACACCTATTGCAACACCTGCAAATGGTGCGAATGCAACGAATGGTAGACCTAATATGCCGTTCAGCTTTGTATCAATAACTACTGAACCAGTAGCTAAAACCACAACGATGAACGTTCCTATTAATTCAACAATAAATCTTTTTTGGTTTGAACTCAGCTTGTCTGCTACTGACTCAAATGTTGATTCCTTTGACATAATCATTTACTAGTTACTTGGGTATCACTTTAACCGAAATAAACAGAGGAACATTAAGTTGGAATCTTATTATCTTGGACAGATTCAATTATTTCCAATACTCTTTTTTCAATTTCGTCTCTTATTTGTCTCACTTTCTCTATTGGTTTGTCTTTTGGGTCTTCTATCCCCCAATCTATAACTTTGGGTACAAACAATGCAGGACAGAATTTATCGTCCATACAGCCCATATTGATTATAGCTGTTGCATTTCGCATCATGTCCTCTGTCAAGTCTTTAGGTTTTTGTTTGCTAATATCTATTCCAATTTCTTTCATCACCTCTACTGCAACAGGATTGATTTGAGAAGTAGGAACTGTCCCCGCACTAATAGATTCGTAGCCTTTTGGACCGTACTTTTTAAAGAAACCTTCAGCCATCTGACTTCTTCCAGCATTTTGAACACATACAAAAAGGACAGTTTTTTTTGTATTTTCATGATCTCGTTTACCAAATGAAAATTTCATCTAAATCTCTCCTTTCCCTCGCTAGTATTTTTACTCTTTAACTGCCTTGATAGAAATACTAGTGATTTGCCTTTTTTCTTGACCTATCTTGTCATTATCTAGTTCCATATACGGTTTCTCGTCAAGTATCTCAGTATTGGTAAAACCTGCTTTTTTAATACTGTCGAGGTAGTTAGCTTTTGTTAATGCACCGTCTATACAACTACACCAGTTTTCCGCATTGATAGAGTCTGCATCTATTTCTTTAGAGGTAACCAAATCTGAAATGATCATCATTCCTTTTCCTTCTGGTTTAAGGATCCGGTAGATTTCTCTGAAGGTTTTTTCCTTGTTAGTTGTCAGATTAATAACACAGTTACTAATTACTAGATCCACACAGTTATCGTCGACAGGTATTCTTTGCTCAATATCACCATGTCTAAATTCGACATTTGTATACCCATATCTATCAGCGTTTTCTCTTGCTTTTTTGAGCATATTTTCTGTCATATCAATTCCAATGACTCTTCCACTTTCTTTCACTATATTGGCTGCAAGAAATACATCTATACCTGCTCCAGAACCTAAGTCGACCACGGTATCACCTTCGTCAATATCTGCAAATCTAATAGGGTTTCCACAACCTACTCCCAGCACAGAGGATTCGGGAATAAGCTTCAATTTGTCAGAATCGTATCCAACAGCTTTTGATGATTCAAACGGGGTTAAGAGAATTTCACTTGATGTACCACAACAATCACTAGAGGGCATACAACATGAATTAGAATTACCATCTAAAGCAATTTTTCCATATTGATCCATTATTTTTTCTTTTAAATGTGACGGTTTATCCATAGATATAGGTTTACTAGAAAAACTATTTAAGTTGGTAAGAGAAGTACAGTAAACTAAGTGAAATTAGAGAAACTATAGGAAAAATGCATAAAATAAAAGGATTTTCGTATCTACTCATTTGGTTCTTATAGAAAGTTCATTTTCTCATATTCAATTTTTAATTGCCTTTACAGTAATGCTTGTTATATTCCTGGTCTTCTTTTCACTATCCTCAACTACGTTACCTGGTCTTTCTTCTAAGATCTCGACGTTTGTAAAACCTGCTTTTTTAATACTGTCGAGATAGTTAGCTTTTGTTAATGCACCGTCAACACAGCCACACCAATTATCCTCGTTGACTAATACCTTTTCTACTTCTCTAGAGGTCACTACATCTGAGATTATCAATCTTCCTACTCCATTTGGCTTTAAAATCCTGTGTATTTCTTTGAATGTGTTGACCTTATCTTCTGTCAAGTTGATAACACAATTACTGATAACTACATCAACTGAATTATCCTCTACTGGAATTTTTTCCTCGATATCACCCTTTCTAAATTCTACGTTCTGGTACCCGTGAATTTTGGCGTTCCTTCGTGCCTTTTCCAGCATAGCATCTGTTATATCAATTCCAATGACCCTTCCCTCGTTCTTGACAATATTTGCAGCTATAAATACGTCAATACCTGCTCCTGAACCCAAATCTACAACCACATCCCCTTCCTTGAGATGAGCAAAGGTGGATGGATTACCACAACCCAAACCTAGGATAGATGATTGTGGAACGGAATTCAAATCATTTTGATCGTATCCAATTGTTTTAGATGATTCTATGGGAGATATCAATGCCTCGGTGGTACCGCAACAACCTGATGAGGTGGTAGAACAGCATGATAGTGAACCATCATCTGCAGATGCTATTTTTCCATATTGTTCTATTATCTTGTTTTTTATGTTTGATTGTTTACTCATTACCTTTAGTTTACAAGGTAAACTATATAAATTAGTAAGAGTAAAAGAGGAAAGTAAGTGAAAGCTCAGAAACCAAATGAAAATGGACATAGTAAAGCAATACCAAAACCATCTAAGCTACCAATACTTGAGGATGATAATGATTCTTGCGATTTCTATGGTTATAATGTGGAGAGTTTAATGAAGGAAACAGCTGAACTGAGAAATATAATTACTAAAAGAGGAACGCTAGAAATATTAATACCTTTGTGCTGTACTACCGATCCTGTTAGATATATCACATTTAGAAAATCAATGAAAGGTTTCAGTAGTAAAACTCTTACAATACGTTTGAAGGAGTTAGAGAAAAATGGTATTCTAAACAGACAATCCTTTAATGAAATTCCTCCTAGAGTAGAATACCATCTTACCCCAAAAGGTCAAGAACTTGTTGGATCTATTATCAATCTGCTTCAATGGATGAGGAAATGGTCAGAGAAGAAATAATTCCGATTCCTAAATTGATTGAAATCAAAAGATTAGCAAAACTATAATTCATATCATGTCGATTTAGTAGTGACAATATCAATTATTATTTGACCCCACAATAGAAATTTGACTCAAGTTTTTATGTTACTAGCAGCAGCACCCCCCCCCCACATTACATACCACCATTCTCGAATTATAACACATTTCTATTAACTGATATTATTGATCAAAATTTATTCTTATTATAATTAATGAATCCGTAGAACTGGGTCGTTGATATTTAGTAATTCGTGATAAATAACAGATAATGATATCTTTTAAAAATTATATTCCAAATCCCCAACATTTAATCACAAATTCTGTACCCTTTTTCATTCTTTTGATAAACAATAATTTCAAGTCTCTTGAATCAATATCTGCAGGTTCCAATTTCCCTAATGACTATTGCTTTCCTCTTTTACTCTTACAAATTTATATAGTTTACCTTGTAAACTAAAGGTAATGAGTAAACAAATAATTGAGAAATTGGACGTAAATACCAAAAGTACAAAAACAGGAACTGCAAATACGAATGTATGGGAATTAGGAGATTACCGAAGCATATCAACTATGCTACCTCAAATCTCCTTTCATTTAGTAAACCTGCTAAGAATCCAACCTGGAGAATCTGTACTTGATGTGGCATGTGGAAATGGTAACACTGCAATTACTGCTCGAAGAAGAGGTGCAAATGTAACTGGAGTTGATTTTACATCAGAACTTTTAGAAATCGCAAAAGAGGAAGAAAGAATTGCTGGAATTAGTGGAATAAACTGGAAGAAGGCGGATGCACATGACTTACCCTTTGAGGACGAGTCTTTCGATGTAGTTCTATCAACCTTTGGACACATGTTTGCAACTCAACCCGATATCGCCGCAAAGGAGCTGATAAGGGTTACAAAAAAGAGAGGTAAAATTGGATTGGCTACTTGGCCACCCGAACTTGCGATTGGATCTATATTTAGGGTAAATTCTAAACATTTGCCTCAAAAACCAGACTCTCCTCCCTCGCCAATTCTATGGGGAAATACAGATATAATACAACAGCGTCTACATGGCCTGTCGGAAATTTATTTTGATCGAGGAACCACGGTATTTCCAATACTTAGTCCAAATCACTTTTGGGAGTTTATGAGCACAAAATATGGACCACTAATTAAGGTGTTGGAGATATTGAAAGATAGTGAAAACCATCCTGAATTGTTAAGAGCTGATTTTCTAAAAGCAATAGATCCATATGTAGTTGAGAACGGTTTAAGACTTGGTTATCTGTTAACTGTAGGAAAAAAGTAGTAAATCACAATGGTGTATACAATGAAAGAGCCACTAAAATTTTCGATAATAGTTGTAGTATCATTAGTAATTGTAATGCTGTTATTTAGTTCTACTTTATCATATGTATTTGCAGCAAATCCCTCTTCAGGATTCAAAAGTTCTGCTAACTGTAGCTTCTCAAAAACCACCTATAATCTCAAGACGTGTTGTTGGAGAGAATCAAATGGATCAAGTCTTGGAGAATCCTATTGTCAAAGTTGCACGATGGGTGGGTCAGATTTGGGAACCATAGTAACATGTGGACAACCAGAACTTCAGTTTCGCTCCGGTCAACATTGGGGGATAGGCGTTATCTCCCCAAGTGGTGATAAGGGTGTTTTGGCAAAGACAGAAAATTCTAATCAAGCAGAAGAAGATATCAATCAGGTCGATTCCGAGGATAATATCAATATTGAAGAACAACCGCAGGAGGAAGAACAGACTGCTCAGAAAGAAAATTCTAATGTTGTCGGAAGATGGGGTATACGTTAATAATCTTATCTATTTCTTTTTTTTGACAATATAACTAGGTCAGCTTTTTTTGATAGTTCAATGTTATTATTTTTTTAAGATATTCGTTATTATGGATGGTACTCTTTTTCTAATGACAGTTTTTAGCGATGACCTTAAATAAGTTGGAATAAAATCTATGCTTTTGTGTAATATTAATTTGATGACTATCCTTCAATATATTGATAAGAATCAACAAAAGTTATTTTAAAAGATTATTGAAACATGGAGATATAATGCTAAAATAGCAGGTCATCCATCAATGATACCTTCTGTATTAAAATATATCACACGTCTAAAGGCATAAAACATGAACGTATATAAACATTTTTTAGTGGTTAAATATATAGGATGAATTCAAAATCGATTGGAAAGATACTGACAGCGGTTGATTACTCAAAAAAATCACTTGAAGCCGCAGAGTTTGCTCTCCTGATAGCCAAAAACATGAATTCATCGCTAATAATCGTTAATGTATTGCAAACAGAGCCATGGTTATATGGCAAACATGCGTATGAATGGGGATCGGAGGACGAACTCGACAAAGCACATCATAAAGAAAAAGAAAGAATTGAACAGGTATTGAACAATATAAAAAATAATGCAGAAAAAATCTCTGTTACCACAAGGACTGAAATTCTAATGAACGCACAAACAAATAGTATTGCTTCTACTATTGTAGAGTTTGCAGAGAATGAAAAAGTTGACCTAATTGTAGTTGGAACAAGAGGAGCGTCAGGGGTGAAAAGAATGCTGCTTGGTAGTGTTGCAAGTGGAGTTGTGACTTATGCTCATTGTCCAGTTTTAGTAGTAAAATAAGAATAACCTGATTTTGATCTATTGATAGATATAAAGAATGACAAAAAAAGACGATAGTCGAATCATAGCTCTTTTGTCTCTGAATAGACTTCCTTTGGTGGATTAAAACCCAGTATACAAGAGAAAGTTCTAAATCACTTATATAAAATTCATAATTTATGCTTTGAGATTATTATGAAGATAGTATCATTAGTTTTGCTGAGGGAATAGATAAAATATAAAATTCTTCTCACAAAGCCTAAATACTTTTAGTACCCAGCATGATATTAGATGAGTTTAGAGTCAATCAGCATCATGGATATTTTGAATAAAGATGTTAAAACCGCAGAACAGAATCAGAATATTTTTGAAGTATCCAAGATTATGTTTGATAATGACATAGGATCGATTGTTATTGTTGATAGTAATGCAAGTAAAAATCCAGTCGGAATAATTACTGAAAAAGATATAATCAGAATTCTAAGTTCAACACAGTTAGTTAATTTGCAGGTTCCTATCAAAGAACTCATGAGTTGTCCTATCATTACGTTATCATCACAGTCATCAATTTTGGATGCAATGAAACTGATGTATGAAAGAAAAATAAGGAGAATTATTATACTCGAGGGAAACAGCTTTGTAGGTATTATTACAGAACACGATTTATTCAATACTTTAATGAAGAATAAGGATTTGATTACCATAGTAGCAGACAGCAATCTTCCAATTCCACAAAAGGATATGTACCAAGACTTTGCACATCATTGGTTTAGCAACTCATTTTTTAAATAGTTTTTATCATTATCATTATTTGTACCTTAGGAAAGAATCAACGATCTTTCAAAATTGATACATTGGCGTATGTAGTAGTGCATAATTATACTTTAATAGTTGATATTTTTACCATAGAGAAGATAGAAATTTGGAAGAAGAACCCAGGTAAAAGAAAATAAATGAGAAATTT
>QCWC01000001.1 GCA_013114705.1 Candidatus Nitrosocosmicus sp.
TTCTTTCTGAAGCGGGATGACCAGGTGTATCTAGCCATTCATAAACGTTGACAGGACATGCATCTATGCAAGCGCCATCTGACACACATATGTCAAAATCAACACAAACGTCTGTACCCCATATCCCAAGCTGTCCTGGTGCATTATACGGGCCCCAAACTTGGATGCCTTGAAATTTACCCACAGGCTGTCTTGTGGATTTGAAACCTGTATCTATTGGGCCTTCAGCAGCTTGATGGTCTGTACCCGTACCTGTTAATTGCAGAGTAGTATTCTCTGATAATGGAACAGCTACAGGGGTGGGAGGTGCTGGGACAGATGCTAATGATAATGCAGACTGGTTTTCTGCAGAACTGTCGACACCAGGTTTACCATTTGAAACTACAGTTGATGTCGCAGACAATGATTTTTGGTCTTCTTTGAGATCACGTGTCTGATTGGCCAGTGGAGTAATCTCTTCCAACCTTTTTATTGCATCTTCTTGGCTTAACTTTTGAATCTTTTGATAGTAAGAAATTAACTTTTGGCCTATCTTTGTGTTTCTTATTATATTATCGATAATTATTTTTGCTCTATGATCGGCCTTTTGCCTGTAATTTTTTATCCAGTAAAAATCACCAAAATTCTCTATTGGCCTAATTTGATAAATTATATCTAATACCTCACCGGTAACTATTTCAACAGTAACATCAAGTTCTGCTGACTCTTTTTTATTTGAAAAAATATCAAATCCCTCTTCAACCCATTTTGATGTGACAAATATTCTATCTGCATAGGTATCTAAGGTGTACCCGAGTTTTTTCAGCTCGTTCATTAAACCACTTATCTCAGATTGGCCAAACAATTCTACAGGTAACCTGAATATTCCAAGCTTTGCACCATGAGTTGGATAAATTCCTCTTTTTGCAACTTCAGAAAGCATTATCCAGACTTTATCTGATAGCAAGAGAGACATAGAATAAAATTACTCTTACAGTAGGATATTAAAACTTATGTGATCCTTTCTAGATTCTAAATGTCGTCTGGACAAGTCATTTCTCTTATTTCCCTATATCTTTTCTCCATTTTTTCTGCATCTTCAATCACATAGTTGAGGTTGTATCGTGACTTCGGATATAACCACCTTATTGTTACTCTGTGGCCCCTCCCTTCCAAGTCATAAATCATACCCCTGACAGATTCAATACCGGTTTGCTCGTCCGTGAACTTGTCTTTTATTTCTAAACCCCGTTTTGTCTTGTCTACTAATTCATAAAAATTCCTGTTTTCATAAATAAAATAGAATCTTGCTTTCTTAATCGGGGAAGGTTCCATAACCGGCTTAACAGGCAGATTATCGTTCAAAGCATATTAACCCTTTCTATTTTTCAATTGGATTTCCAATCATGTTACCCCATTCTGTCCATGAACCATCGTAGTTTTTTACCGATGGATACCCTAACAAATACTTTAATACAAACCATGTGTGTGATGAACGCTCACCTATTCTGCAATAGCATATTATGTGTTTATCTGGAGAAATGTCATTTCCTGCATATAATTTTTCTAGCTCATCTGCAGTTTTGAATGTCCCATCTTCGTTTAGAGCCTGTATCCACGGGATATTTTTAGCACCAGGTATGTGGCCACCCCTTTGTGCATGCTCCATTGGATATTCTGGAGGGGCAGTTATTTCTCCCTTGAATTCTTTAGCAGAGCGAACATCAACCAATCCCACTTCTTGTTTCTGAAGAGATCGTTTAACATCATCAAGGTATGCTCTTATACCCTCATCAGGAGCAGAGGCGATGTAATTGCTGGGGTTAGCGACAGGCTCTTCTTTTGTATACGGCCTGCCCTCAGATTCCCATTTCTTTCTGCCTCCATTCATGATTTTGATTTTTTCGTGTCCAAAGTATTTGAAGACCCAGAAAGCAAATGCAGCGAACCAATTATTGAAATCTCCATATAGAATCAATTCGTCATTTTTTTGAACCCCAAGGCGCGACATTAAATTTTCAAATTGTTTTTTGTTAATGATATCTCGGGTAGACGGATCATTGATATCTCTTTTCCACCATACCATATGCGCATTTGGGATATGCCCTTCCTTGTAGGCATTCTCAACATCATAGTCCACTTCCAGAATTTTGATTTCATTATTTTTTAGATTATTACTTACCCAGTCTGTTTCACATAAGACATTTTGATTGGCATATTGTTTGGTCATAAGTAAATTACCGGCTTTGAGTATATAATATATTTGTCAAACTTGCCATCTGGTTAAAAACAATAAAATAGTACGTGAAATATGTTTGAATAAAACAACCAAAAAGGGCCGGTAGTTTAGACTGGTAGAATACCTGCCTTGCATGCCATAGGCAGAGGATACGTAGGTGGTCGTGGGTTCAAATCCCACCCGGTCCATCCTCATACCAGCAATAGAATTGTCAGCCTACAATCAGAAACTTGTACAAATAGCCACATATAAAAAACAAATATCATACATGCTGAGACCATTCAATGAGATCTGGCTCTCAAGCTCGGGATAAAAAATAAAACATTATGCGACATGAGAATATGATTTGATAATTCGCTTTCCTTGATCCCTCCCCCCAAAAACATTGACACAAAGATACTCAAATGCCATATTAGCATTGCCAATCTTTTTAATGAAATCCGACAAATTGGGTCATAGTTGCGTGGAAAAGTAAAGACTAGTTCCCATAAGGAAATGTGCGATATTCTATATTCTCGGGCTAGATAAACCACAACACGTGTAGATACAAAAAGTAGAGAAGGGCATCTGTACACACTAACTATCCTTTTTTAGTAAATAAAACTCCAGTATTCTTCATTTTTGCTTCATTTCTTATTATATGTGTTTTAATTTCAACTTCCCCTTTGTTGATATTTCAGGCATCAAACTGACAGTCACTTAATACAACGAATGTGTCCAATAGGCGTCTAATTAGTAACATATTTGATCTTCAATACTCACTACTAGTCAATTTTACTTTAAAAATCGACCAGATTTATGGACATCTGAATCCTCTGGTAACGAACAGACTTTATGGAAATGAAACATTGACTGTCTCACTTGCTGGTCACCCCAACGAGTAAATATATCCAATCAATAATTGAGCCTCAACTTACAATTCAAAAATAAACAGATCGCTTTCAGATACACTTTATTCAAAACTTCCGAGGCTTCCTGATCTTCCCAAGAAGTCTACGTATGATGAGTATGTAGGCCAGGTGGTAGAAAGTAATTCCATTCTCAAATAAACATTAAGTGAAGCGACCCCCAATTATTTTCAAAACGATACAACATTTGATATCTTTGTAATTGTTGATCTATTGGATACTGCCGATACGGAATATCAAAAAGGGATTACAAACAATTCTATAACGGCTATGTTGAAATATCAGAATAGTAACGCATTTGTTGAGATCGCGCACAAGCTGTTTTCCGACATGACAATTTACCACGACGACAACAGTACGTTGACTCTTCACAATAATTTTACACATTTATTTGACTTGCTTGATTCTGCAATTCAAAAATATTTCATCCTAAACAACTCGACTCATCTATTGTTAATATATCCCTAAGTTTGTCAAATACTATTGAGTTAGATTTACATACTCTTTTAAGCAACCTGGGAAACACCTCTGACTAGAAAGAATTTTTCTACAAGTATCATTTTCTAATTTAGCATCAATTCATTTTCTAATTTAGCATCAATTCATAGAGATATAATAAGTCATATCTTGTAGAAATCGCTACTATTAACAGTATTATGCATCTCTTGATTATCGGAAAAGGACAATAAAAATTAGCTCAGATGTTGTCTACATTCACTTAGAGTTCCGAGATAACTTTTCTTAAATTAATTTGAAAATGTAACTTGTAATATTTTATGGATGTAATGAAGATAGTAACAATCTCAATAGACAAGGCAAATGTAATCAGAATCATGTCACTGATTCAATGGTTTGCAATTTTTCGTATTCTGATTTCTCAGGAAAATTTTTAGCACCATATCGCCAAAAAAAAATAAGCGAAAAAAAGAATTTTATCCCAGTTAGTCTTGCTTTAATATAGGAAGGTATGCTGATTACTAATTTTTTTTTATTTAAATTTCTGTTTATTTTTTGTTCATTGACTTTGGTTATTTTTCTTGGTTCAAGTAATTTTCAACACGTTTTTTCTTCTACAGATGAATCATCCAGTGGTCAGTTGTCTTCACCATTATCTTCATCATTGGCATCATCGGATCAACCAAGTTCTAGTACGGTAATTACATCAAATGATAGTTTAAACAATAATGCCGCAGGGTTAGAAATCTTTGAGACAGGAATGGAAGCCGAAAATAAAAACAATTGGATTTTTGTCAATCACGATATATTGGGGACCCGTAATAGCAATCAGACTGAAATAGGAAAATCGAATATCGACAACTTGGAGGTTAAATGGCGGTTAAATAATACATTTGAAATTCAAGAGCCTCCAATAATCGTTGGAAACACCGGCTATTTTCAAGATTACATTGGTAATATTATTTCCTTTGATACCACAAATGGAGATATCAATTGGAAGTTAGAAACAGGCGGAGGCCCAACGATGGGATTGTATTATTCTAATGGTGCTATTTATGCAACGGTAGGAACAGAAGCAAAAATTATCTCTATCGACGCTGAAAATGGAGAAATCATCTGGGAATCACCTGCGTTAGGCGATACAAGCCTGGGATATGCTATTAATTCCCCTCCACTTTTATGGAAAGACTATGTCCTTGCAGGTTCAGGAGGTAGTGGATTACCACCTGGTGAAGGGTATGTTAAAGGTAACATTACCGCTCTGAACAAGACAACCGGGTATATAATTTGGAATATAGACACTACAGCCGGCGAGTGGATAGATGATGAAAAAAATCCACCCAATGGAGGAGCCACGGCCTGGTCAGGGGGTTCAATTGATCCTGATACTGGTATCGCATATATTCCCTTAGGAAGTGCCTCTCCTAATTTTAACGCATCTACAAGACTGACTCCAAATCTATATTCAAACCACATGGTAGCCGTAGATATTCCTTCCGGCAACATCATCTGGGCGACTCCGTTTATCGCTCATGGCACAGTGCTGGATATAGATGTACCCGATAGTCACGATTGGGATGCATCTTGGGGAAGCAGTGTCAGTAATGTGAGATTCGACAATGGAACAGTAAAAAAAGTAGTAATAGGACATGACAAAGCAGGTAATCTTATTGCCATGGACGCTATTTCAGGAAAAGAAATTTGGTGGACTACTCTAGGCAAGCAAATAGGGACAGAAAAGTTACCTTCTCCCGAAGGAACAGGTATGACTTGGTCACATGGTGTATATAATTTTCACGCAGTCGATAACGATACTCTCTACATAACATCAACCAATAGAGGGTTGAACTTTTTTACTGACGGAATAAGTGGACATAAGGAAGCCCCAGATGAATCGATTGAACAAGGTTTGGTGAACGGAACTATTTATGCTATCGAGCTAAAGAACGGAAATGTAAAATGGAAGATTGATACAGAATATCCCCCCCGGGTTTCTCCCATGATCTCAAACGAAATACTTTACACGGGTTACATAGAATTTGGGAATAATGAAAGAAATGGTATAGTTTTGGCTTTGGATAAAGATACTGGGGAAAAGCTTTGGGAATACAATGTCGATGCATCGATTTCTCCTGTAGGTCCTTCTATAGGAAATGAGATGCTATTCATACCAACGGAGAAAGTGAATGTAGATGGCGACAATAATGATGATGAAGATGAAGAAGAAGAAATCGGCGGCTCCATAGTAGCGTTTGGACTAAAGTGATAGAGACTTTGCATGTTCCTTTTCTTCAGCGGAGCAATGCAAACAACACAAAAGAATCGTGTTTGACTTGTTGTTCTTGTACTTTATCGTGCAAGTTTTGCATTGTTCAGAAGCGCAATAGTCACATTTTCTAACTTCGTTCTCACATATTAGATTAGAGCAAATTCTGCAATCGCTATAGTGTTTGTTGCAGATAGTATTGTTACAGTAAAAGCATCTTTTGATTTCGTTTCCCCTAGTAATATCAATATTTTTCTCGCAAACTATACATATTTTCTTAGCAGAAGGCAAATTAACCTACCCTCCCTTTGACGAACAATTTCTCCAACAATACATGATATTAGAGCGTATTGCAAATAAAAATCATTGACAAAGCTTGCATTCCAACATCCATGTGTATTTGAGTCAAAGCAGCCTCCCCTCTCTTTTTTTGACATACCCACGTAATCGACCACATTATTAAAGTAATTTGTTGTTGTAAATACAGCCAAATTCCAAAAAGAATAGTCGGGTTATCTTGCGACAGCTAAATTCTAATTTAAACGAGTATACCAAAAATCGGCTCAAATATTTGTGAAACTAACAATACCATCTAAATTGAATATACTGATTGATATACTATGGGTCTTTTTGCAATGAAAATTTATCTATCGACCCTTTAACTATTCAAGTAGATATTAAGCATCATCATCGATGACCACTGATCCGACAAATTTAAAAAATTGAGAGGCAGGAGATCCGAATTAGCATCTTACATATTTATATAGCTTTAATTTTCTATTATAAAATACTAGTGTGCTATTATCTAGTAAAACATTTTAGAATAAGACCTTATGCTAAATGTACAAAAGCGTCTTAAGAATTATAAATAAATCAAAAAAGCAAAGTAACTTTGATTATGAACAATATTATTATTCTTAGTCTAATTACTATGATTACATTATTTCTTGTTATGAATACTAATTATATATTTGCAGATAAAATTGATTCTTCAGAGTTGTTTGACGAGTCGGGTAGTACAGGTCTTGAGAGTCAGGCAAACGAAGCAAAGGACATTAATCAAGATAATTATCAGAATAATCACTGCAAAGATAGTGCAAAATGCGAAAATCAATCTTTCGAACAGCTCAACAATCAAAACAATCATTGCAAAGATAGTGCGAATTGTGTAAATGAATCCGTATCAAATATTTTTGTCTGCGAGGAGAGATCATTATGTTTGATTCAATATGAAGGTCCATTTGAGCTCCTAAATCCCTATTAAATTCTACTTTTACCAATTTTAGCTCAGCTGGGTTATTTGGTTTGAGGTGTATTATCCAACTGATTAAAATAATCAACTCTTCGCGATAGTCAGAAACTATAATAGTATTATGCTTGACAAACCACCAAAGCATTCTACCAAAAATACTTGAAATCGTCAGTGATTGTAATGTTGAATTCTTATTCTACAAAGGTTTAAAAAATTCAAAAATATCTGTATTATCATGAAGGTGCAACAATTAATTTGCGACAAATGTAAAGTCGTATTATTAGAAAAGGATTCTAAACATCTAGACAATGAAAGGTTTCCTATAACTGACGAGGAAGCCAAAATTATAGATAAAGAACACAGAGGTCATGAATGCCATATTGAACTAGTAGAAAAATTTTGATTCCGACAGGGTTGTTGCAAACAAAGAACTTTAATAATAACTACCAGAAAAAAATATTTGGCAATGAAGAAAATTTTTTATGAAATTGATGATTAAAAAATGTTATCCCTCGGAGCCATCTTTCCTGTATATCTTTTACGTAAATTTTGTTTTTGATGTCGGTTGCTGTTTTTAGTCTCTTTTTTACTTTTAATTTTTTTTAAGAGTTGAAGAACTCGTACTTGTGTTCCTGGCTACAAAAGTATTCTATTTTTTTCACCCCTAAATTGGCATCTCCGTCTATATGAGCCCACGCTTGGCTTTCATGCAACTTTGTACCACAAAAAATACACACAACCGTCTCAGTTTCTAAATTTTCATCTTCCTTACTTTCGGCCAACGTTCGTACCAGATTGCTGTATTCTGTTATATAATTTACATTGGCGAAAGGATTTATGTGAGACAATCAAATAAAAAGATCATTGTCGTTCTTTGGAAATGCAGCCGGCAACAATAGTAAAAAACGAGACAAATACAAGGAATTAACGCTAGCCATAAAGCAAATTGTTCTGGAAAGAGCAAAATACAGATGTCAGAATTGCTCAAAAAAATTATCAGGTACCAATTCACCTAATTTTATTCATCTTGGATCAAAAAAAGATAATAGACCTGAAAGTTTGAGAGTAGTGTGTCCGCAATGCTTTGAGGAAAACGCTCCAAGTGAAAAGGGCCCAATGTTTTCTTCTCTCAAAAAGATTTTTTCCAAGTCCTAAAACTTGGAAAATACCAAAATTTTTTAGTTTTTCACAAGTTAGTTGCTCAGGATAAATATAATAGATATTATCATCCTAGCTTAAAGTTTGCCTTCATGAATGGATGTAAAGTACAGAAGTACTCGTACTCTGATTCGGATAGAGTTGAAGTATCAAGTACATATTTTTCGTTCGTCATTATTAAAGATGAATCAAAAGACTTGCCATCATCTGCAAAACTAGTAACCGTATGTGGAACATTATCTAAATTCGTCCATTCTATTGCTTCACCTTTCTTTGCTTCTATAATCGCCGGCTCATAACTGGGATTACCTTGGCCAGATGCTCCTGCAGGTATTGTAGCCGGAACTATAGTGGTATTAACTACTTTAGGAATGGTAGCTTCTTCGGTAGAAGTTGCGTTATTCTCACCGTCGGTACTTGCAGTAGCTGTGTCACCCATCCAAATTGTAGAAATCAAAATTCCCGAACCTACGACCATGACAATCACACAGGCCGCGGATATTTTCATAAAATGTGCCATTTTTTTATATGAAGCAATTATTATGATAATCGAAGGAATGCTAATTGTAAGAACAATAGCCATATACTGAAAAATGGATGGGACCTTTGTGCTTACTTGTACGGCGCCGATAATTCCAGCACTGATAAACAAAATGAGGATAATTCCTGCAGCAGTCTTTGCCTTTTTTGAAGTAGGAAATCCATCCTTAAATAACCCTGCAGTTAAAAAGATCAAACCAAAAAACATACATAAAATGGATACAGCATGCATACCATCCATAAAGGTCTTTGCAATTCCAGATAAAGCAACAGTCACACCAACTGCTCCAACAGTTGTTAATCCAGCTCCAGGCATAAGCAAGTCCCAGTCTGTCATGAATATGTTAAGGGTGGTAATGGCATAATTAATACTTTCTTTATTTCAGGTCGTCAATAATTTATTAAATATTAAAGCCAGATTGAAAATATGGACAATCGATCAATGATTGTTAATCAAACGCACCTGTCATTTCTAGATCAATTGGTTAAAGATAGCCGTCCTTTTGAATCCTGTGCTATCCTGTTAGGAAAATGCGACAAGGGCCAATATTTTGTTCAAGAAATAATACCAACTCAAAATGAAGAATCTTCTGAGATACGGTTTACAATAGATGATAATAGGCTTTTTGAAATATACAAATTGGCCGATGATAAAAATATGTCAGTCATTGGAATATTTCATTCACACCCATCCTTGCCGTTTCCTTCGGAAACAGATAAAGTCTATATGAAGATAAACCCTGTTCCTTGGATCATAAAATCAACTACGACAAATGAAATGCGATGTTTTATTTCTGAGGACCAAAAAAATGGTAACGAAAACAATATGATTAGTGAGATCGAAATTAAAGTCAGGGACTGATACGAGTCGTATCCCTTGGATACAGAACAGTTTCTCTTATGTTATTTACACCCGCTAACACCATGAGTAATCTATCCAAACCAAGGCCACAACCTGAATGAGGTGGCATCCCCCATTCAAAAACCCTTAAATGATCTTTAAAACTCTGGTGCGAAAGACCCTGCACCTCTAACCGCTTTTTGAGTTTCGACACGTCATGTTGTCTAGTACCCCCTGAAACTAACTCCAAATAACCAAACTGTAGATCAAAGGATTTGGAGATTTTCGGATCATCTTCCTTCTCATGGATGTAAAATGGCTTTAAATCCAGTGGCCAATCAAGTATAAAAAAGAATTTGTCGAACCTTTCACCAAGTCTTTTTAGCGAAGCATCTGAAAGATCTTCACCAAATTCGACTTTCTCACCCAGTTTTTTTAGCTCAGTTATACAATCTTCATATCTAATTCTAGGAAACGGTTTATTGATTAACTCCTCAAATGTTTTTTGCTCAAGTAAGGGATTTTCTATTTCCACTCGCCCAGAATCTTTAGTAAAGTTAAGGATTCTTTTGATCAGATCTTCTACCAGATCCATTACAGCAGTATAATCAAGATAAGCAGCCTCCATATCCACACTTTGAAATTCGTTTAGATGTCTTAAGGTGTGGGAATTTTCAGCTCGAAAATACGGAGCAATCTCAAATACTCGGTCTAAAGAGAGTACCAATTGCTCTTTATATAACTGGGGACTTTGTGCAAGATATCCTTTCCTCTTAAAATAATCAAATGAAAAGAGATTAGAGCCTCCCTCGCTTGCGCTTCCAATAATTTTTGGTGTATTTACTTCAATAAAATTTTGTTCTGAGAAAAAATCCCGAATTACGCGAAGTATTCCAGAACGAAGCACAAAAATGTTTAGCACCTTGGGGTTCCGAAGGTCAAGGGCCCTGCTATCAAGCCGAGTGTCAAGATTTGATTCAACTCTACCTGTAGGATCAATAGGCAAGCTCAGTGATGCCTCTGAAAGCACAATTATTTCGCTTACACTTAACTCGATTGGAAAATTTTTTGACTTTGTATCTTGAACTTTTCCAATAATTAAAACATTACTCTGTCTAGGAATATTGCGCGCCTTTTGCAAATGTTCTCCTTTCAATACGGTTTGAACCAATCCGGATACATCCCTTAACATTATGAATCCAAGTTTTCCTATGTCCCTAAAATCTTCAATCCATCCTGCCACAATAACCTCAAAACCAATATTCTCCTTTGTAATCTGTGACGCATAGTGTGTTCGTGAAAAATTATTCATCCTGTTGTGGGTCGTAGAAGTCATAACAAAAGAAAAGAATCAACAACCTTTTAATTAAATTACCTATAGACGAAAAAAACTCTAACCATCGGATTCAATTATAAGGTCAATTTTTCTAACGGCCATTGATATTTTTTTTATGGTTTCAAGTTTGTTTTTATCAATTTTAGCAAACGCCGATTTTTCAATAACGATTCTGGTTAGCTTACTATCATCTGGTAACCAAACGAAATTTACACTTTCCAGATGTATTGGATGAAACAAGTTCTCTAAAAATCTACGATCGTTTGAATCGGATTCAATTATCCATACAGACTTGCCAAATGCATTGTTAATTATTTTAGAGAGCTTGTCATTTGAGCGAATTAATCTGACATCAGAGTTCTTTAAGAGCAATACCTGTTCTTTTTCAATTTCTATGGCAGAAACAAGCGTCATTTTGTTTATTAATGGATCTTTTTGAGCCAGTTTGGAAAGAATAATCGAACTATCTACATCAGCTTGTGTTATTTCACCTGATTCAAGCTTATTTTCACATAAATTGCACAAAATACCTGTTTTAGCATCAAAAGTACAAATAGGAGTCTTAAGTACCACCTTAAATTTTAAAAATAAATGCACTTAAATATCTTTGATTTTGCGACATTCAGATTTAATTACCCCATAAAAAAATAAATTAACAGTTAAACCAAATTGTGTAAAAAATTTTTATACCCTGTTTTCATTTGCATTTTGGTAAGAAATTCAAGTTATTTGGCAACTTTTTGTTGGTGGTAGTTGTCAGGTATGGTTCATTAGTTATTGGATCTCGCAGTACAAAAACCCTTAACCTTATTCCCATCACAATGGTATAGTAAGCATTTTCTCGTTTCAAGATTTTTTCAGAGATTGTTTTAACATCAAATATTTCTCCATCTATCCCAACTTTCTCAATAATTCCTTGGGCATTTTTCTTTACACATGAAATAATGTATTCTGATGTCATTGCCTTCCTTCAATATATATTAAGAATATGGTCCAAATTAAAACCTTAAATAATGAAACTTATATGCAACTATCTGATTGTTTTTGTTGCCAATATTAACCAGTTCTCAGTAACCGAAACAAAATTATCATCTGAGAAAGTATATGCTATAGATATAGTATGCTACTACGGCTACTAATATGGGTTAAAACGTAATTTAAGATGAGAAAAAAATTTAAAGAAAATAATGATCAGGTTAGTGAGACGTCATCTGATAAAGTGATAATTAGAGATTTATCTATTTCATACAAGACCAGATCTAGAACTGTTGTCGCAGTTGATCAAATGTCTTTTATAATTAACGATGCGGAAGGTATCGGTATTATAGGGGAATCTGGATCTGGAAAGAGTACAGTTGGATATGGAATCATGCGATCGCTTCCAGAAAACGGCTTGGTTGAATCTGGAACTGTTTTGTATGAAAGCACCGATCTTTTGAAAATTCCAAAGAAAGAATTTGATTTCAAGTATCGATGGAAAAAAATATCAATGGTCTTTCAAGGTTCGATGAACAGCCTGGACCCTGTCTTTACAATTAAAAATCAGATGAGAGAAATTTTGGCCACCCATCGAAGGGATCTGCCCAGAGATAAGCATAACCAGATTATCAAAAATGCATTACAAGATGTAGGGCTGGACCCTAGTTATGTATTAAACAAGTATCCCCATGAACTAAGCGGTGGAATGAAGCAAAGAATAGGCATAGCCAATGCGCTACTAGCAGACCCTACGATCCTAATCGCAGATGAACCAACAACTGCTTTGGATGTGGTGACACAAGCACAAATTTTGCAGTTACTAAAAAAATTAAAGAGAGAAAACAAGATGAAAATCATAATAATTACTCATGACATGTCTTTGATACCAAATTTGGTCGATAAGTTGATTATTATGTATGCGGGTCAGGCAGTTGAAATATCTGATGTCGCCTCCGTTTTTAAAAAGCCATTACACCCCTACACTCAGGCTTTAATTCAGTCAATCCCCAAGATTAATTCTACGGAGAAAAACATACGGTTCATTAAGGGGAATCCTCCAGATTTGGCAAATGTAGATAGAGGCTGCAGATTTAGATATAGATGTCCAAAGGCTTTTGACAAGTGCGATCTTGATCCTCCAGACTTTTACGTCGAAGAAAACATGGTGAAGTGTTGGTTGTATGAATAACCAAATTATATGTTAAACTCCTCTATGTGAGAAGAGCAATCTTGGTTATATTTGATATTAAGTTTATATCTTAAATTAGAGAAGTATACTTGTTTATGCAAGCTCTTCTCGATGTCTATAAGATTAGACAAGACTTTCCCATATTAAATAGAAAGTTAAATGATGGAAAGAGGCTGGTGTATTTAGATAATGCAGCTACCACTCAAAAACCTAAAGAAGTTATCGACTCTATTAGTAGATACTATTCAGAATATAATTCAAATATTCACCGAGCAGTGTACCAAATCGCAGAAGAAGCAACACAAGAATATGAAAATACCAGAGAAAAAATCCGAAAATTCATCAATGCAAGATACCCAGAAGAAATAATTTTTACAAGAAATACTACTGAATCCATAAACTTGGTCGCTTATACGTGGGGAAATTCAAACATCAAGAAGGGCAACAAAGTAATCCTTACAGAGTATGAGCACCATAGCAATATCGTACCCTGGCAAACTCTGTGTCATAACAAAGGTGCAAAAGTCAAATATCTAGAAGTTGATGATGATGGATACATCAGTCTAGAAGATTTGGAGGTATTGATTTCACAAAAGGGTGGAGGGAAAACCAAAATGATCGCCCTAAGTGAAATGTCTAATGTTTTGGGCACAATTTTTCCTGCAAGAGAAATTATAAAATTGGCACATGAGAAAGAGATCCCAGTCCTTTTGGACGGAGCCCAGTCTGTTCCACATATGAAAACAGATGTTCAACAAACTGACTGCGACTTTCTTGCTTTCTCAGCCCATAAGATGCTTGGTCCCACAGGTGTAGGAGTTCTTTACGTCAAAAAGGAAATTTTGGAGGATATGAAGCCATTTATTTTAGGCGGCGATATGATAAAGGAGGTTCACAAGGAAAATACCATTTTTAACGATTTGCCCTATAGATTCGAAGGCGGGACACCAAATATAGCTGATGTCATCGGGTTTAGCGCTGCTATAGATTATCTCAATAGAATAGGAATGGAAAATGTGCGCGAACATGAGCATAAAATGACGACTTATTTGCTGGACAAGATTCAGAATATCAAATCCACTACAATTTACGGTCCCAAAAATGCCAAAGATAGAGGAGGACTGGTCTCATTTAATATGGAAGGAATACACCCTCACGATTGCGCTACAATACTAAATGATTATGGAGTCGCTATTAGGTCTGGCCATCACTGTGCTCAAGTTCTAATGGAAAAATTAGACATAGTTGCCTCTTCTAGGGCTAGCATCTATATTTATAACACAAATGAGGAAATTGATATATTGATAGAGGCTTTAAATCATGCTAGGAGGATATTTGACATATGAGCGAAGATATTTATCGAGAAATGATTCTCGACCACTATAGAAACCCAAGGAACAAGGGTAAAATTGAAGAGCCCGATATCAGGATTAATGATAGTAATCCGCTGTGTGGAGATGAAATTTCTATTGACCTGAAAGTTGAAGATGAAATTATTAAAGATATTAAATTCGATGGAAGGGGATGTGCCATCAGCCAAGCTAGTGCTTCGATGTTGACAGAAATGGTTTCAAACAAACCACTAACGACAATCAAAGAAATCACAAAAGATGACATATTAGAGAATATTGGCCTGACGAATTTGGGTCCAGCGAGAATAAAATGTGCTTTGTTGTCGTTAAAGGTATTGAAATTAGGAATGGTAAAGTATTACGTAGACAAGGACCCATCTTCAGCTGACGAGATGAAAGATCAATCAAAGGTCTTTTGATTCATTTTTTTCCTCAATGAATATTAAATTACAGATTATTTGTGGTAAACGATCATAACAACTACCTAGATTCTTTTCATGAATACACAAATCTACAAAGACACGGTCAACCCATTTTGGAATGCGAAGATATCACTTGTTTTTTTTCTGATTATTTCATTTGTTATAGTTAGTACAATAGCGTTATCGGGAATAACCAATAATTTAGATAATTCTATTACAGCGTACTTCGATACTATACAAAATGAAACACTAGACTTAATTTTAATCATTATTACAACAACTTCTGATACTATTAACCTAATCATAGCAGGATTTGTTCTGACGATTATTAAGCGAACAAGACGGTTTGGAATGATACTATTAATTTCTCTTGTTGCAATAACAATTCTGGTAACTTACATCAAACCACTATTTGGTGTCGAACATCCGCAGGAGACTTTTGTACCGTTAGTCTCTTTGCCTGAAAAATTTACCCTCGAGCGAGATAGCTTTATGCCGCTGGCCCAAGGTTATTCGTATCCGTCCAATCACATTGCATCGGCTGCAGCATTTGGGTTCATAATAGGAGGTCTTTCTTATCGATATTCATACAAATTCGGCCTTGCCTTCATGATTTCATTTCCGGTTCTAATAGGCTTTACAAAATTGTATTTGTTTCAACATAATTTGATGGATTTGATTGGCGGATACCTATTTGGACTAACAGTTGCTGTATTGATTGTAAAGGGACTAAAGGCTAATACCCAGACTCTGAAAAATTCTGGAGAGAGTCAGGACGCAAATGTGACAAAAGAAGAAGAGGAAGAAGTAGGACAAGATGAGGAAGAGTACGTGAAGGAAGTAAAGGAGGAGGAAGAACAAGTAGGACAAGATACGAAAGTTATCCGGGGACTAAACGAAGGGCAACAAGACAGGAAACTGGTAGAAGGAGAGCGGCAAAAACTGAAGAGAGAGGTTAAAGACAAGGCTACAAGAGCGACTATCATCTCAAAGAATGAAAAAAAAGAGGATATAGACAAAAGCTACAAACAAAATCAGGTATGATGTTTGAGAACATCTGCGGATTGTTTATGCCAAATCTTATTCGAAATGATTAGAAAATGAAGGATCGAATAATATCCATCCGTAATAATCAGCATCATGAACGTACCGAAATTCTTTGATGTTAGGTTTTAATTTGGAGGACCTGATTCCAGACAAAAGTTCATTTTGCAAATACATGCCCATTTTTTTTGAGTTATTATTTACTTTTTGTGAATCAGCAGCCCTTGGTAGAAGAATCCTAAAAGTAAAATTATGATTCGAATAGCATTTTGTATAGTGCTCCAATAATTTCTTTGATATTTTTGGTATCTCTTCGAAGTTAGTTACTTTGACTGTGAAATCTGTTTTAAAAGTTTTAAGCGTTTGCGCATTTACCAATTAAAATACACTTTGTAACTAGACTATATTTATTATATAGATTTTAACAAAGTAGATTTAGACCTGAAGGGAAGGATCGATCCACAGGTCTGATTATGTTTCATAATTTCCTGAAAATAATGACTATTTATTTTTGGACCTCGCTTTTTTTCTTAAACAATGACTTTAGTTTAGTCAGGTTACTTGACATGGACTTGACAGATGATTCTAATTTCTTGATTTCGTTAAGCGCGGCTGACTCATCTTTTTTTTCACTTGGCTTTTTTTCAGATTTTTTTGAACCCATACATATTTCCTAAAGTTGAAGGAATAAATAATGAACGTCTAAATCTTGTAGAAAATATTAGTCTTACAATGAAATTCGTCATTTACTACTAGCAATATCTTTTTTAATATTTTCATAGCACAACCTATAAAAAGTTCAATAGAATCCGGATATTGCTTGATTAAATCCATCTGTGCAATGGATTCAGATATTTGAAACCAATTTATTGATTAAACTTAAATATATCAAAATTTTTCCCTGTTATTATAACATGTCAATTGACAATAAAGATAATCCCTATCAAATGGCATTAAAGCAACTTGACGAAACTGCAAGAATTTTAAACTTAGACAAAGGTATACACAAGATTCTGGCCAAACCTAAGCGCGTACTTACAGTATCACTTCCGGTACAGATGGATGATGGAAGTATTGAAGTATTCACAGGATTTAGATCTCAGCATAATGACGCCAGAGGTCCATTTAAAGGCGGAATAAGGTATCATCCTCAGGTTAGTATCGAGGAAGTTATGGCACTGTCTATGTGGATGACTTGGAAATGCGCCATAGCTGGAATCCCATTAGGTGGTGGCAAAGGAGGAATCATCTGCGACCCAAAGAAAATGTCAAAAAATGAATTAGAAAGGCTTACTAGGAGATATGCATACGCAATATCAGATATTATAGGTCCTTACACGGATATACCAGCACCAGATGTATATACCGGAGGCCAAGAAATGGCATGGATTATGGACACCTATTCTGCACTGAAGGGAAACTTTGGTCAGCCTGGAGTAATTACAGGAAAACCCATACCAGTTGGTGGTTCCCTTGGTCGAAATGAAGCAACAGGCAGAGGACTCTCCTTTACAGTAAGAGAAGCATCAAAGCAAAAGAACATTTCGATGAATGATGCCACTGTAGTCGTTCAAGGATTTGGCAATGCAGGCCAGTTTGCAGCACAGCTTGTCGAAGAACAAGGAGCAAAGATAATAGCAGTATCTGACACTCAGGGAGCAATTATTAACAAGAATGGTTTTTTGGTAAATGAACTGATAAAATTCAAAAAGGAGACCAAATCAATCAAAGGATTTCCGGGTTCAACAGAGATATCCAATGAAGAATTATTGACTACTGAATGCACTATTTTGATACCTGCAGCTCTAGAAAATCAGATTACAAAAGAAAATGCTTCCAAGATAAACACAAAGATAGTAGCCGAAGCTGCAAATGGTCCTACCACTCCTGAAGCTGACCAAATTCTCTATGATAATGGAGTACTAGTAATTCCTGATGTTTTGGCAAATAGCGGTGGAGTTACCGTATCATACTTTGAATGGCTTCAGAATCTAAGTAGAGAGTACTGGACGGAAAGAGACGTAAACGATAGATTAGATACCATTATGACTAGGGCTTTTAAGGAAGTCTATGATGCACATTTGTCTTACAATACAAATATGCGTACTGCAAGCATTGCATTGGCTGTAAATAGAGTAGCAGAAGCCACAAAGCTGAGAGGAATTTGGCCATAACTAAGACAAAGCAAAATTCTTTTTATATGAATTTTTACATTCAGGTTTTTAGATAATATAACTTTCACAAAAGAACAAGGCGTTAATATCGCCGTAACGATATTTTAAACCTTATTTTAAAAAGGACTATTTGCTGACTCTGGAGAACGAAAATACACTAAAAAATAGTACAAACTAAAAGTAAAAAGAATAGGTTGAGATTCTACTACTGCTGCTACTAATACTACTCAGTAGAGAATGAATGTCCACAAGAACAGCTCTTTGTGACATTTGGATTGGTAATCTTAAAGCCTGATCCCATCAAACTTTCAATATAATCGACTACAGCACCTTTGAGATATTTTTGGCTGTAATTGTCTACTAGGATTTTTACGTTATTTTGCTCCAACACTACATCATCTTCATCTGGATTTTCTTCAAAACCCATTCCATATGACAAACCTGAGCAGCCACCGCCAGTAACATAGACTCTAAGGAAGAGGTTGTCTTTGCCTTCTTGTTTCATAAATTCTGTTACTTTTTCTGCTGCTTTGGGAGTAACGTCGATAATCTTTGGTTGTTGAACACTTGCCATGATATACTATATTTATGCGAACAAATTTAATAAGGTTTTCCTATAAATAAACTAAAAAAAAGAGAAAAACGTTGTAAAAATTTGATGGTTTTTTATGCCTATTTTTTAGATAGTGCGGCCCATTTGGCCAATGAACTTGCGGCTATGCTCCAAGTGTTTACCGACTGATAAACTGGGACATTGTTATCCTCAAGCTTGTTAGCCATCTTTTGAGTGAATGGACCTCCCAGTGCACCTACCAAAATCGGCTTTTTGCCAAGTCTGTTAAATTCTGCTAGAACATCTACGATTTTTTCCTCTAATGGATCGTCTTGGAAAACAAACCAAGGCATAATGATATCCACATTAGGGTCGTCCATAAAGGTTTGAATTGCAAACTTGTAGTCGTCAGCATTTGCAGAGCCTGTAACATCACATGGATTTCCAATCACATAAGTGGCAGGATAGTGTTCCTTAAATGATTTCATACTTTGATCACTGAGCGTAGCAACTTGTAACCCCAGTCTCTCAAACTGATCGATGGCCGCAATAATTGGTCCGGCACCATTTGTGACCATCGCTACTCTATTACCCGAAGGAATTGGTTGCCAAGACAGTGCTTTAAGAGAGGCCGTAAGTTCATCATAACTGTCTACTGAAATTATTCCGTTTTGTGTAAATGCCCCTTTTACAACACTGAAGGTCCCACCGAGAGAGCCTGTGTGAGAGGCAGCTTGCTTAGCACCTCTAGTTGTACGCCCGTTTTTAAATACTACAATTGGTTTCTTTTTGTCACCAATAACTCGTTTAGCAGTATTTACGAATTTTCTGCCATCGCCTAATCCTTCAACATACAAGCCGATAACTTTCGTTTGAGGGTCTTCAGCAAGATACCAGATCATGTCAGCTTCGTCGACATCAGAACGATTTCCATAGGAAATCATTTTGCTCATACCAAATGGGAAAGAGTGTTCCATAAATGCAATGCCTATAGTGCCACTTTGTGACAAAAATGCTACGTTTCCATTCTTAGGTCTCAACATACGTTCATGGCCCTGAAAAGCGCAATCTAATCTATTTTCACCATTAAACATGCCGATGCAGTTTGGTCCAATTATTCTAATCTTTAATTGTGATGAAAGTTCCTTTACTTGTTGTTCGATAGCGGCTCTTTCCCCACCTAGTTCTTTCCCTCCACCAGAAATAATAACGACATTGTGTATGGATTTTTGTCCGCAAATCCTTAGCAGGTCAGGCACGAATTTCAAGTCAACAGTGACAACGACCACATCAATTGGCTCATTAATGTCCTCCAGACTCTTGTATGCTGGAATTCCCATTATCTCAGGATAGCCCTTGGCATTTACCGGATAAACTTTACCTTTGTAATCATGCTTTACCAGGGTTTCTAATACAGAATTTCCAATCTTACCGACTTCGGGTGAGGCACCAATTAATGCTATAGATTTGGCATTAAAGAATTGATCCATATGTGTAGAATTTGGCTGGTCAACAGAAATTACATTATGATTAGGTTGCTCAGACAGTAAGATTTTTGCATCCGCTACAAAATAGCTGTTTGGATAAACGATAACCGGGTTAAAATCAATACTTTCGTAATACGGTGCAATATCATACCCCAATTTGCCAATATTTAGCAACGCATCGGACAAAACGTTCAGGTCTATTGGTTCCGATCCCCGGTAACCCTTGAGAAGCATTTTTCCTTGCAGCTCTTCAATCATTTCTAATGCATCATCTTTTGAAATTGGAAGAACTCTAAACGAAACATCCTTGAACAATTCGGTAAATATTCCACCCAGGCCCACCATCATAACTGGACCAAATTGAGGATCGTTCTGTAGCCCCACAATCATCTCAACTCCCTTGGGAACCATTTTTTCCAAAAGAACTCCTTTTACATCATAATCTTTTGACAGCCTGTTGTACATATCGTTAAAAGCAGATCTGACAGATTCCTCATCTTTTAAATCAATTTTAACACCTCCTACATCAGTCTTGTGCAAAATTTGTGGTGAAACTATTTTGGCAACTAGGGGAAATCCAAGTTTTTTTGCTTCGGCGACAGCAGATTCTTCATCTTTCACCAATGCAAATCCAGGTACAGAAATTTGATAGTCGGAGAGAATACCCTTTGCAGTCTCCTCTGTGATTACCTTAACTTGATTCTTAAATGAATCCTCAAATATAGATTTGATTTTGTTTTGATCTGTCAATAAAAATCCAATATTGTATTCGGTTTAAAAATTTACCTTACATTATTAATGTAAAATAATGCTGAATTATTACTAGACTTGCCTTGTCGAATACGAGTCCAGAGGCAAAATATGACGCCATACGTGTTTGGATTACTGGGGTAATAGAACTATACTACAACTACAACTTTAACTACAACTACTGCGGCAGCTGCCTATACTACCACTAAAACAGAATTGGCCGACATAACGGGGTATTAGCGACTTATTTGTAAGAAATTACTATAATGGCACCACCAAGGAGCTTTTTTCGAAAATCAACTTTTGAAAATTTTTTTGATAAAAGCTGATTCAAGTCATTATTCTTGGGCCATCTCAAATACGTTCCATACAGTGTTCGAAAAGGTAGACCCTGCTTTCCCGCTGTTAAAAAGGCTACCACCACTAAAATATACTTTAGGTACGCCGTTACTAGTATCCGTGCCAGAATGTTATCTGGTTTTCCCAAATCTACAATCAGGAACCTGCCATCAACTTTCAAAACTCGATGAATCTCCTCGAAAGCCTTTTCCAAGTCTATGGCATCTCGTATTGAATATCCACAAATAACCGCATCAAATGATTCGGATTTAAATGGAATTTTTTCAAAAATCCCGCTACACATATGGAATCTCGCATCATAACCCTTAAAGTTGCCAGGTATGCCATTGAGCATCTCGGGGATGGGATCATAAAAATGGAGCGTTACGTCCCTTGAAACATTATCCAAAACTAGTTTAGACATGTTACCATAACCAGACCCTGCATCCAATACCTTGTTACCGGGAAAAACAGACTTGAGTATACCCTCAATTCTAAACTGGTTATCCTTACCCATCGATATTGCGCTATTTACCTTATCATATACGGGGATGATGTTACGGAGTATTTTGATTACTTCACTCCAATAGGTGCTTCCAAGGCCATGACTATTCAATGGGAAAAATACTGGTAGGGAGGATATTGAGTTTTTGTATGGTCAATTTAGACTGAATAACCGATTTAGTGGTATAGCAGCCGAGAATTCATAAAAAAGAGACTTGCATCTTGACACATTCATCAAGTAAAGATGAGGACCATGTAATCAATATGTCAGTTGGAAAATTCATTTTCACTTGTTAGCGTGTACAACTGCACATATAGCGGAAGGATATTAGCATGGATTAGTGCAATATTCCTTTGGTGATGGATAGCCATTTCAGAAATAACGTCATGGTGGTTGGAAGTTTGAAAGCCAAAATTGTCCCGATGAAATTTTACATAGACAAGGATGTAAGAGAAGCGTATAATGAGATAAAGGCAAATCCAAAATACAAAAAGGCTGATCTTGTATTTTTAGATTCTAAGCTGGTTTTTGGCTGCGAGCACATTGCTGGAATCATGAAAATATTAAGCGAAAGAAAGAAAAGAAACATAGTTTCGCACATAAAAAATATCGAGATCGAATTTTTGCTGAGAGTTTGTTGTACTGATCAGATAAATGAAGCATTAAAAGTTAATTTTGGCGATAAATCCAACAAGGATTTTGTGATAATAATAATCTCAGATGATGATCACATCTTTGAAGAATTCGAACGCGATTTTGCAATGTATGGTAATCTGGATTACGAAAACGTATCACAAACCGAAATTAAAGATTTGATTGCTGCAGACACCTACAAGAGAGATTATATCATTGAAAAATTTTTTAGAGAAAAGATCAAAGACAAAAACTCTACAGTGTTAAATAGCAATGACGAATTCTTGAAATTCTTAGTTGAAAGAGCAGCGATCTCTTTAGCCTAGTTAGAATAAACAGCCCATCGCTTTTGCTTTCTACTTTTGCAGTAGCAACAAAAAAAATTATCATTCGGTAACTCGCTTTTCGATCATGGAGCTAAACAATAGATCTTGTGGTAATACCGAAATTCCGGAATATTTTCCAATTATCTCGACTAAAAGCATCCACTTTGGGTTCGTCAGATCAACTGGCAATTTGATATGAGGCCCTACAGCATCAATGATGTCCATTTTTTTTAGTGGTGTATGTCTTTTTTCTACAAGAATTTTTATTGGTTCATCTATGGGGATCTGGGAATCCTCAACTAATTTTACCAATGCATTTTTGATATTTTCAATCTCCGTTACCACCACGGTTTGGATTGGTATAAATCGTAACAAGTATCTAATTTCCCAAGATGAATTCTCTAACTTTGATCGCAAAAAAGAGATAAACTCCCTTGGATCTGTAGAAGAAGACTTGCCAGTTATCAATCCTGAAACATTTGTTTCACTTACTTCCAAGTCAGTTTCTCCAAATTCATAAAAAAGGTCTTCCAGCTCATCCATAAGGTCTTCTTCTCTAAACCTAAACGTTGTGGCAACAAAATTGAAATCCATATTATTATAGCCTAACTAGCGATTTTAAGTACCTCAATAATTTTATCCTTTGGTACTATCCCCTGACGAATTATCCGGGGGTTTTGTTCATCTGTGAGATCTATGATTGTCGATTCACCACCTGTTTTTGTAGTCGAAGATTGTTCTTTTAGTTTTAATCTTTCATCATGAATCACAGCATCACACCTTGAGACCAACTCAGAATCCAATTGGTTGAATTTATTAGACGAAGGATACCTGGAGAGATTGGCGCTTGTTCCTACCAAAAATTTGGTTTTTGTTGCCTCAATTACCTTTTTTATACATTCATTGCCCGGAACTCGCAAGGCAATAGATTGAGTGAGGCCGTCAAAAACATATTTAGAGAATCCTAAATTTTTGCACACTTCATTAGATTTTAGAATTATGGTCAATTGACCCGGCCAGAATAGATCCATTAGTTTGCGTGCAGGGACAGAAACTTGAGCAACTTCAGAAACCATTATCTGTGAAAAAGTAAGTAGAGGTAAAGTCTTGGTCAGGGGTCGATTCTTGAGGTTATATAATTTTCTTACAGCGCTTTCATTGGATGGATCGCATCCAATGCCATAAACTGTGTCGGTAGGAAATATGATGATTCCCCCTCTATCGATAAGTTTGGCGCATTCAATCAACTCGCCAGGATCAGAACAAGTAAAATCCAGCACTCCCACTCTCACTTTTATGAATAACTAGAGTCAATTTAACTCATACTTCATATATCATGATGTTCAATACAAATTTAGAAATTAAAATAAATATTTGATATTGTAAAATTTTTAGAAAAGCATATATATATATGGATTGGTAATCATTGTCAATGTCACACAATATCGATGTCCTTAATCAGGGAGGGTTCTTGGGGTCAGAAAAGCTATTTTTTCAAACTAGTGTTCAGAACCTGGCACAGAATAGCGACAATCAGTTAATTCTCACTGAAACCTACAAACTGCCCATAACTATCGTATTTTGGGACATTAGTGGATTTTCAAGATTAGCAAGGACTTTATATGAAATTGATCAGGAACAGATCGTTTTAGAATTTCTAGAGAAATACTACAACATAGCAAGACAAATTATAACCAAAAATTATGGAGTTTGGGATAAGGCAATCGGAGATGGTATTATGTCTTGGTTTGGCTCCTTTGATAATCGCCATGGCAAAGTTGAATCCGCCGACGAAGGGGCGCTAGACGCTATTAATGCGGCCATAGAGTTACGTAATAGTTTTAAATCTACGAAAGAAGAACTAAAAAACGAGTGGTTGGGTAGACCATCGCTCCAAGAAAATCAAAGTAGAATAAGAGTAAAAAAAAGAATTGGGGTGGAGATATCGCAATCAATACGAGAGAATAACAGAATAAACAAATTAGCTCAAAATAAGGCAAGCTTGTTTGATTTTGATTTAAAGTGTGGAATTAATACAGGTCCTGCAAGAGTTTGTTTGATATATAATCAGCTTACAGCAGTTGGTAATAACGTCAATATAGCCAACAGGTTACAAGAATTTGCAAAAAAAGATCAAATAGTGATCTCCTGTTCAACTGAAAGAAAAATTCGAGACAAACATTTCATGTTACGCAAAATTGACATCGATTCGAAAAATCCTATAAAATCTTTTGAAGATATCCTATGCTGCTATGAAATCATTTAGTAAAATAACGAAAGGATTTTTATTTGAATTCCTTCAGTATTATTATTTAACATACAGATCAAAATGGTTGCAAAAGAAAAGATGAAATTAAAAAGTAAGGGATTAACCGACGAAATATACATGGACGTTCCCCGAGACGAATTAAACGAAACAGTAAATGGTTATTACAGATTAATCGGAGGAGAAAACAAAAATTATGACAAAGAAACAAGCAGAAGGTTGCGTGCTTTTGGTGAAGAGCTGTATAGAAAAAGGTCTTATGAAAAATTTACGGCTTTCAAGGCCGACCATGATGATATGATAATTGGAAATCATCTTAGGCTATTTTCATTTTGCGAACACCACCTTTTGCCGTTTTTTGGCGAGGTAGCAATAGGTTACATACCAAATAACAAGATTTTTGGTCTGTCAAAGTTTCAACGTCTTGTCGACAAGGTTTCTTCAAAACCTCAGCTGCAAGAGAGACTAACATACCAGATTCTTGAAGAAATTAAAAACAGGCTGGAGCCAAAAGGTGTCGGAGTAGTGATTAAGGCTATTCACACTTGTGTCTTTGCCAGGGGTACACAATCTACTTCTGCTGAATTTACAACATCAGCTGTGGATGGAATATTCAAAGAAAATCACAATACAAAACAAGAGTTCTTTTCTATAATAAATTCCGATGGCCGACTTCGCCTCTAGTCTAAGAATTTCAAGTTTTAAATTTTCTTTATAGGATATCAGTCTATTTAACCTAACAGACAATTAGCATAGAAACGCGTAAATGTAACTTGCATCAAAAAAAATTATCGACTAGTTCTGAGGTACCTAGAGGCGAGTTGGACACCAGGCTTAATACCTACGATATATTTTAATTAGATAGAAGAGGGAGAAAATTTAAATTGATGTCTACAGCCAGCGATTCAAACATCGAGTATATTGACTGGAATCACGCTTTTGATACGCTTCAAAAAGCATATCAATTAGGAATTTTTGTTTTGATTATAGGTCCAAAGGGTACTGGTAAAACAACTCTTGTAAGAAAATTTGCCTCCCAGATGGGCAAGGAATTATCTTCGGTAAACTTTAGTTTAAGAACCAGAGAATCACACCTAATAGGTACCAATACTTTAGATAATGGTCAAATTAATTTCGTCAATGGAGTACTAGTTCATTCGATGAACCAAGGTGATATATTGTATCTGGATGAATTAAATGCCGCTGAACCTGATGTGTTGTTAAGACTTGATGAAGCGCTTGACGACAGAAGGCAAATTGTTTTAAAAGAATTTCACGGCCAGACGATAAAAGCAAAGGACAACTGGTTTGTAATAGGAACGATAAACCCATTATCTCATGTAGGAACAAAGGAGCTCCCCCCACAAATTTTGAGTCGTTTCCCAATAAGAATAATGCTAGATTATCCACCTGAAGAGACTGAATTGGAGATTATCAGAAAGCACGTAAATATAAACAACATTACTCAAGAAGAAAACATTCGAAGTGCTATCAAATTAGCAAGTAATTTGCGAAAAGCTGCTTCATTGGAAGAAATTTTTTATAGTCCGAGTTTGAGGGAGACAATTGCATATTCTAAACTAGTAGTAAGCGGTACAAATGCAAAAGATGCAGCCGAAATAGTTTTTGCAAACGTCTATCATCAATGGGGCGAAATCGAATATAGAAAAGTCATGGATATTATCGCTTCTATTTTCTTATGATGTTAATTAGGGGAAAAAATGTCCATCTTTTGGAATAAGAAGAAAACCTCCGGAGAGGAAGAAGAGAAAGAACAATCCAAGATAGGCGCTCCCTTATCAAACACTTACAACACTAGCAATACTACCAAGACAAACTCCAAATCAGAGATAAAAACAAAACACGAGTCAATTCTAAGGTTTGATGATATGGATCTGGAAAATATCCATATCAGAAATGATGTGTTACTAGAAATTGCTACTTTTCTTTCTCGCAGGTGGTCGGATAGTTCCGATTCTACGATTCATATTTCCAGAGAAGGAAAAACTTCAACTAATTTAGAAAAAAAAAGAATAACCCTTCCGGGTTTAGATTACTTTTATGGCAATATTTTTCAAAAATATAGACAATGGCGAACGTTACTATGGTATGAATCTATAAGACTAAAATATTCATTTAAAATTTTTGATACTGATGTAGTATTTGGATTCATTTTTAATATCCTTGAGACAAAACGAGTAGAAATTTTGGGGCTAGAAGAATGGAAAGGTATGATTAAAGAAATTATTTTTTATGAGGGTCTTTCATGGCATAACAAGCCACTTTTAAACTCTCTTCATGGTAGAAATAAAGTTCTAGAAGCATTCTCACAGTACTTTTTGACTGGTTATATAAAGGGAGAATTATTTGGCGGCGAAAACGAAAGAGTGGTAAAGGCTTCAGAGTATGCCCACGAAATTATCAAAGATTATGTAAAGAAATTCAATCTCAAAAACAAAACACATGACCCAACCGAAGATCAAAAATGGTTGGAAAAAGAAACCAGACAAATTATCAAGATTTTGCAAGTTGATTCATTGATGTCGGCTCCTCCGATACCCATGCTTATGCCCAAAAGTAAAGTAGGATTATCCATGAAACAAGAAGAGATATTATCTCAAATAGAAAAATTGGTAAAAATAAAGACAAAGGAAATCGAAATTGAGAAATTAAAAAAAGAGATCGTTCAGGGAGACGACATTAATGAGGAATTTAGGATAATCGTAAAAGAGAGTCAAAAAAATGATAACAAGGGATTTGAGTCGACTGAAAATTTGTCCATTGCAATTCCAGATAATACCGGTATTAACGAAAATGCAATATACGACTTTAATTTGATAAACAAAGTCAAGACTGCTCTCAAAGAATGGAAGAGCGGTTGGAGAGAAAGATATGACTTTACTGGAGAAGAGATAGAAGTTGAAAACTACATTGAGAGACAACCCAAAGTCTTTATCAAAGACAAAAAAATCGCCATAAATGTCAAGATTGCGATATTGCTGGACCTTTCTAGTAGTATCGAAGATAACGAAATTGAATATAAGAAGGCCACTGTAGCGTTATGCGAAGGACTGGATTATTTGGGAATAAAATTTTCAATCTACGCTTTTAACACAGAATCTCGCTCTGTTAAATGCTGGATAATAAAACCCCCCTCTGTTAGATGGGGAGCGTTATATGCCAGAAGACTGATGCAAGTAAGGCCATTAGGTGGAACACCATTAGGTGAGGTTTACAAAATACTAAATCCCAGTATCAATGCTTTTAAGCCAGACATATTTGTAACATTAACCGATGGTGAGCCATCTGACATGGATGCGGTGAGATCCATCGTTTTATCCTATAAGCGCAGTGGTATTCAAATGATTGCAATAGGTTTGGGCGCGGACCTAGGGGATGCAATAGGCATTGGCCATAATCTAAAGTATCTTAACTACCAGAGAACACTAACACTGTCTAAAAAAAGATTACAAGATTTACCCAAAAAGGTTCTGGGTCTGCTAACCGTAGATTAGAATAAACCATTTAGAATTTGAGGTCTGGATGCTCCTTTTCTAGCTTTTTCCAATCATTTAAAAACAAATCTAGTCCCTTGTCTGTTAATGGGTGTCGGATCATCTTGTCTAAAATATCTGGAGGAAGTGTGACTACGTCTGCGCCCATTTTTGCAGATTCTATAACATGTAGAGGATGACGTACGCTGGCCACCAGCACTTGCGTAGATATATCATAACTTGCAAAAATTTGAACTATTTCGCTAACAAGGTTTAACCCCTCACTTCCAATGTCATCCAATCGGCCAATGAAGGGACTTACATATGTAGCACCTGCTTTTGCTGCAAGCAGTGCCTGATTAGCCGAAAATATCAAAGTAACGTTTGTTTTAATGTCGTTGCTACTCAACGCCTTTACAACTTTAAGTCCATCCATAGTCATTGGCACTTTTACCACGACATTCTTTCCATATTTTGCGAGTTTCAATCCTTCATCCATCATCTCATCAAAAGTACTGGCTACAATTTCCAAGCTGACCGGTCCGTTGATGTATTGCACAATTTCTTTCATGGTTTGAATGGGATTTCCCTTTTCTTTTGAAAGCAATGTAGGATTAGTAGTGATACCATCCACAATGCCCATTTCACTATATTTTTTAATGGAATCTAAGTTGGCTGTGTCTAAAAAAATCTTCATTTTTTCTCTCTTTTATTTAGTTCTACAGCATTTCTTACTATTTCTTTCGGAGACAATCCATATTTATCTAAAAGTGAATCGATTTCCTCATCTCTTGCAGATTCACCATACTTGTCTTTAATACCTATTTTTCTTACAAAGGTAGGGCATATGTCGGATGTTACTTCAGAAATTGCAGATCCAAGGCCACCCACAACATTATGCTCCTCAACAGAAATCAAAGATCCAGTTTCTTTGGCGCATTTGTAGATCAAATCAGTATCGATTGGTTTTATGGAATACATATCAATAACCCTGCATGAAATTCCATGTTCTTTTTTCAGAGTATCACTTGCTTTTTGAGATGCAGAGACCATAGTACCACACGCGAAAATGCTCAAATCAGCACCATCAGTTACTACTTTTCCTTTACCTATTTCAAAATCTGTCTCTTCGGGGTAGAGCTCCTCGGTAGATGGTCTTGCTAGCCTCACGTAGAAGGGACCTGGAATTTGCACAATGTTTTCTAACAATTTCTTGACTGATGGAGCATCTGCAGGGACGAGTACTCTCATATTTGGCAACGATCTCATTATAGAGATATCTTCGATTTGCTGATGAGAAGCCCCATCCGGTCCTACAGATAACCCAGCATGAGATACAACAATTTTTACATCCAGATTAGGATAACAAATTGCATTGCGGATTTGATCAAGGCAGCGTCCGGGAATAAAAGCAGCATACGTGCTTGCAAAAGAAATTTTTTCAGCAATTGCGAGCCCAGCAGCAATAGAAACCAAGTTTGCCTCGGCAATGCCTACATTAAATAGCCTATCAGGAAACATTTCACCAAATTTCTTGGTCTTTAGTGAGTCAGTAGTGTCTCCACCTACGCATACAATATTGGGGTATTTTTTGCCCAAGTTTACAAGAGATTCACCATATGCAGATCTCATGTCGGAGAAGCGAATTTCATTGGTAGTGTTCAAAGAGTACAAATCATTTTTCACCTACACATAATAATTTTTTCTTTGTCAAGAATTGCAGCAGCATAAGCAGGGGCAAAATATCCAGTTAACATTTTCATTAATTTATACACTTTTAATTTCGTATCGATCCAATATAGTTTTTCTGCCTTTGATCCAATCTTCTCGTATATTCAATTTCTGCGAGTTAGCCAGTAATGTTTGTTCCAGATGAGAATCTAGCTTAAATTTAGTCTCCGAAATCCTCTTGTCTATGTCCTCAGAACCAAAAATTGCATTACCCATGACGAAAATCCTACAGCCTACTTCAAAACAGCTTTCTATGGTCGATTGATCTATTCCTCCATCAGCCTCAATATATCCTGTGTATCCATTTTCCCTCAACTTTGGTATCAAGTTTTTCATCTTGGGTAACACTTCTGGTATAAACTTTTGGCCAGCAAATCCAGGATTTACAGACATTATGATCAAGACATCCAGATCATCCAAGTGTGAATAAATCCACCCAGGCAAATCTGTAGCGGGGTTTATTGCCAATCCAGGACTTATGCCATTGGAAATTAACTTTGCACTCATTTTCTCAAATTCCTTCTCACCGTTACAAACTTCGCTATGTGTTGTAATTATATCACATCCTGCATCAATGAAGGAATCCAAATAAGAATCAGGACTTTGAATCATCAAGTGCGCGTCAAATGGCAATTTGGTGATCCCTCTTAGATTCTTTATAACATCAAAAGAAAAAGTGGTATTTGGCACGAATTTTCCATCCATCACATCCAGGTGAATCATATCTGCTCCGAATTTTTCTGCAAGTTCAATTTTATTAATTAGGCTCTTTTCTTCGATTCCGGTAGACCCTGCGATAATGGAAGGAGATATCAAGTATTCACCCTCAAGCTCCTCAATGAGCAATGGCAAATGTTTTTTTGAAGGTGCCTTACCATGCCATTGAGGATTGTTGGCCATATGTTTTATTCCGTTTCCTTTTATGGTATTTGCTATGATTATTTTGGGTTTGTTTGGAGGCCTATTTAGCAGTTCGGGCACCAATTGTTCAATTTTGTGACCATTAACCTCTACGACATCCCAATTAAAGGAACTCCACTTTTCTTTAATCGGATCTATAGGCATAATATCCTCTGTAAAGCCATCTTGTTGGATCTTGTTTCTATCCAATATTGCTACCAAGTTATCAAGTTTAAATTTTGAAGCTGCCATAGAAGCCTCCCAGACCTGTCCCTCGTTTGTCTCCCCGTCTCCCAGCAAGCAGTATACAGTATTGTCTTGTTTATCAAGTCTATTTGCCAAACATAAACCAATTGAGACTGACAGTCCAATTCCTTCTGACCCACCAGAGTATTCAATACCTGGAACGCTATGATGTTTCTGGTATTCGCTGTACCTTACGGGGTGTCCTTGAAGTCGGGAGTTTAGTTTCCTTAGAGTCTTCATTTCCTCCTTTGGAAAAGAGCCAGCCAATGACAAAGTGGCGTAATATCCGGGCGCCGAATGCGCCTTTGAATTAATAAAATAATCTCGTTGACGTAATCTCGGATTGGAAATATCTACGTTCATTATTTGGAAATAAAGTGATCCCATTATCTCAGCAGCGGAAAAGGATGCTCCCGGATGACCTGATCCGGCTTCAGTTATACCAGTTAAAGCTAGTATACGGATTTCTCGAATCTTTTCTTTTAATTTTAAATATCTATTTATAAAGTACAATCTCTTATCGTCCTCCCTAAAATGAACACTTTCCACTCCAACTTACCCATATCCCAATACACTGATCCTTCAAAAGACAAATAGATAAAAAGGTAACTTCCAAAGTTATTATAAATTAACCGAAATAATCGGGTTTCTTCCAAAACCAGTTTCCATATCCTGATTCTCTCTAATCAATGGTCCATCTACAGTATACCAGCCCGTAGTGATTAGTCCATTATTTTATTAACATGCCAAGATTTACAAAACAAAAAGAATTTTATCTGGGCACTGAATTCTAGTCAAGTCAATTAAACTAAAATTCTTTCGAGTTAAAAAGAAAAACAGAGACGGCGTTTTAAAATCTACTATAATTTAATATTTGTACAGAGGTAAAGCAGGCTGCATGAATTACTTTAAAAAATTGCAGGCGGACCATCTAGTTCATAACTCTTCCAAATTCATCATTGTCTGCGGCTCCCTTGAATACTTTATCATAGCACACTTCTGCATTTTCCATAGAAAATGTACCGTTATGATTTGCTGCCCTTGTTACGCAATTAAAATACCTTGTCAAGGCATTTGCGGGCTCTACAATAGAAATTTGTGCTATTATTAGCAAAGAAAATACAATGCATGAAATTTGTAAGATGTTTTCCATATTGGGATTCAAAGTCATTTTGACTTACAGACCTCCGAAATCAAAACCCTGTTCATCAAAAAAATCATAGTCTAAGAGTGTTTCTCCAAGCAAGACTTTACCATTACAAGTTTTTATTTGATTTTTTGTAGGTTCCTTTTCAAAGGATTCGCATTTTTCTGTACCTCTGCATTTAGCATCAATTTTTTTTCATTAATACATTCACAAAAAGCATGCAACCAGCTATTATCAAGGGACTGGTCACCAAAGTTGATTTTAACTAGACTTTGGACCTGAGTGTTAGCTGTTTTAAATTGAGTTTGAAAACCTTTGTCTATACTGGTCGACAAAGTACCTATAAAAGTTGAGATAACTAATGAATCTGCCAGAAGATGCTTCATCTGTACAATCTTCTAGATAAATTATATAACGCATGCTACATTATTTTATGATTCAATTCTAAATAACAAATTTATTGTCGTTATTGTCAAAACCTTCCAAGGTCATTGCACAATCGGATCATTGAATGTTGGGATTGGGGTATTTGTGCAACGGAACGATAACTACCGGAATATTCTTGGTGAACTTGTGTTTTTCTTACGATGAATATTTTAAAATGCTAAAAATAAATTTTCTCTAAATATAATATATAAATATAATTATTAGTATAATATCATAGTGATTTTTTTTGCATCAAAGTAGTTTGTTATATTTGATTTTAATTTTTGCGGTGAGTTTATTTCTTTCTCAACAATCAATCTCATTTGTATTTGCTCAAAGTCAGAATTTAGAAGAACATTTGGGCCTTTTTGGAAATGGAAACAACTCTCTGTTAAATGACGTTTTTAACAATGTAAAAGACTCTGTCGTACAAATAACAACAGAGTACCAAGATCCAAACTATCCTGGCGGCCTGTATGATTCCACTGGAGGTGCTCCTTTCCCAATGAAGTTTGGATCAGGATTTGTTTATGATGATACAGGGATAATAATTACAAACTACCATGTGGTGAGTTCGGCGACCAACATCATTGTTACTTTTAACAATGGCAATAGCTATACCGCCAAGGTTGTTGGTGTAGATCCGTATGGAGACATTTCAATACTTAAGTTGGATAACCCTGCAGGTGAAAAGCTTGTTCCCGTCACTTTATCAAATTCATCAAACCTAAAGGTTGGAGATCCCGTATTGGCAATTGGAAATCCATATGGATTAGATAATACACTTACATTTGGAATTGTTAGTCAGATTGGCAGGCTGTTACCCAATTCTGATCTAGGATATTCGATTCCAAATGTGATTCAGACCGATGCTGCAATCAATCCTGGAAATTCCGGAGGTCCGTTAATTGATCTGGATGGTAAAGTGGTAGGCATGAATACGGCTATATTTTCAAATACTGGTGCGTATACAGGAGTAGGATTTGCAATACCATCCAATGATATTATCCGAATCATCCCATCATTAATAAAAACAGGAACCTACGAACATCCCTGGCTTGGAATATCTGGATCGAAATTGTCCCCAACTTTGGCTGAAGTATTTGGACTTGGTCATAATTACAAAGGGGTTCTGATCGAGGATGTAGTGCCCAATGGGCCAGCAGATAAAGCAGGATTGAATGGAATGCTAATACAAGGAAATAGGTATGGAGAGCAACAGATCATAGATAAAGACATTATAGTAGAAATAGATGGAAAACCCGTCTCTAGAATTGATGATATTATTTCTTATTTGGACATTAACAAGAAAGTTGGGGACAAGATTACTTTGACTGTGAATCGTAATGGCCAAATAGTTAATCTCGTGGCAACACTGGATGCAAGACCGGATTTACCTTTGCAAGAAATCCAATCGCAGTCAGAACCGGATAATGAAATTCGACCAAACACTCCGTTTCCTAATTTCAAATTGCCTGAATTACCTGATTTCAAATTGCCTGAATTGCCTAACTTTAACCTACCGGGATTGATTATTCCTTTTACAAGATAGATAATTAGATCTTTTTTTCTTTTCGAGGTAGGGCAGCAATTAATCAATCTATTAACCAATCAATCCTGCTAATCCACCAATACCCTTTAGTTTTTTTAATAAAATTAGTTTATGACAGCAGCAGCAGCAGCAGCAGCAGCAGCAGCAGCAGCAGCAGCAGCCGCTGTTAATCAAGAATTTGTTCGATATGATCTGAATCTTAATGTTAGGGCTGACTTATTTCTTTACAACTTGTGGCCAAACAATCAGAGACCCAGACGAACCGTTAAATACACAAAATTGTAAAAATGATTAAGGATATGTCCGAGTCTAAACTGATCCCCTCAGAGAAACCGTCGTTACCTACGCCGTTAGTCGTATTGGAGAATGTAAGTGTTAAAAATAACTCGGATATCATATTAGATGATATATCTTTTAGAATAGATAAAGGAGATTTCCTAGGAATAATTGGTCCCAATGGAGCAGGCAAGACAACGCTTTTCAAGTGCTTGCTTGGATTGAACAAAGAATTTAAGGGAACCATAAAGATTTTTGACAAAGATATAAGAACTAACGCCAAAGAAATCTACAAGAAAATTGGCTATATCCCACAGTCGAATAGCTTTGATCCTAGATTTCCTGCAACTGTGAAAGAGATAATATATCTTGGGATATCAAGAAAAAAAATTGACAATCAAGAAAAAATTGAAGAGCTGATCCAATTGACCGGTATCGGCGATTACCTTCAAAAAAGAATTGGAGATCTTTCAGGTGGCCAACAACAACGTGTAATGATAGCCAAAGCCTTGATTCACGAACCAGAGTTGCTAATACTTGATGAACCAGATACTGCCATTGACGCTGGTGTTTTAAAACTATTTTACAAGCTTCTTATCAAGCTCAATAGAGAGAAAAACATTACCATAATATGGTCATCTCATGATTTGGATGCTGTAAATATGGTATCCAACAAAGTGGCATGTTTATACAAAAAACTCTTTTTTCATGGAAATTCTGAAGAATTCTTTAACAATGAAAGTAACCTCAAAACATTCAATGAATATTCCATGCATATCCACATAAAGAGTCATTCGCATTAGTTAAGCTACAGCTGTAATCGTCATTATCATCATCAACCATCCTATTTGTAATTTAGTGCTTGTATGTACTAATTCACATTACAAACTACTGATGTAAGCTGTCAAATTATCAGATCGATGTAAAAAATAAACTAATTAATTCGGAAAAAGAATTTAAAACGAATTGGTAAACGCATCAAAGTCGTTATGCCGGGAAAGATGGAATCATTGAATGTTGCATCAGCAGCAACAGTCTGTTTGTTCGAGC
>QCWC01000116.1 GCA_013114705.1 Candidatus Nitrosocosmicus sp.
CAAAATCCCCATTTAAATAACAAAGAATACATAGAATTCAAAAAACCTAAAAAGAATATCTTATCATGTAAAAAAATGAACTACAAACAGCAATGAGTATTAGCTGTGGCTCTAATCGCTTTTTTCATTCTCGTAGCAATTGCTGTAAATACGCCAGCATTATCGAATACACCATTAGTTCAACCTCAAGGCCAACCAGAAATTGCAGTAGATAATGAAACCGCATCTGAAAGCGCATCTGCTATCAATGCTAGTAACAGTACTGAATAAGTGATAATTGATAATCAAGGACTTGGTATAACTACAGAACAACAACAAAGGAGTGGATTGAACCACAATATCATTCAAATATCATATTTTTTATTAATTAACTATATTAATCCTTAAGTCTAAATGGAGGAACTTGAGGCAGGATTTTCAAAACTAACATACATGGAGGCGCCATCAAAACGAAATCTTATCTGAGTATCAACGGTTTTCGCTTCCTTGAAAGTGATGATATTAATCCATAATCGCGCCAATAATGCTCAAAAAGCCAATGGAACAAATAAAACTTCATGAATCAAAAAACTGTAAGAATAATGGAGTAAAAACTTGTTTTCATTGACATGGAATTTATTTCTAGTATCGTATCAGATTTTTTGTCAACAGAAAAGTAATAGATTGGCCTTATAATTTGTCTGCCTAGATATAGTTTGAGATGGTGGGCAAACATTTCATACTCATAGGAATGCTTACATCTAAAGTCCCGTTGCCAAAGATCAGATAACCGTATTATCACACATCAATATGAATAAACTGTAACAATGTAACAGTCTTTTATAAAGTATTAGTAGTTTTGTCATAGCTATTTATCATGAAAAGAATCTAAAAGTATCCTCTGAGTGAGCGCGATGATTTTATGAAACTGTGTATTATAACTTTCAGTTTGCGTAGCAGACACATTGTATCTTACTTGTTAATGTCCTTAATGATTGCGAGAATAGCTTCAACACATGATCAGGTAGGAATTACCAAAGATGTATCTGAAATCCACTCGACTATAGCAAACAGGACCCCAGCTATATTAAGTGGATTTCAGCGTCCATATCCCAGTCAAGTGTATCATTAAAAGGTAACGAAATTCCTTTAGTTGTAAAAGGAAGAGCATGTGGATTAAAATCTCGTACGTATCAATTAGATCAGTCGAAACAAGCTAGAAGTTAGGTTATTCTCAGAGAGGAAAGCAAAGTGGGATCTAGATGTTAGTTCCAAACAAAGTGTACAAGATGGAATTTTGTAGAGATCCGTCTAGTAACATAATGGAAATTTACAGCTATAACTTAGAAGAATCTAATAGCTTTGTAACATAAACATAATCTCAGATTTAATTTTCATTATATCTTTTGGCTACTCTAAAAGTAATTGATAGATCTACAACGTTATATTGATTGTAAAAATTATTGAAACCAATATAAAATAACAAAATTTTTAGAATTGTAACTAATTATCTATATGTATTTACATCCCCTTCAGGTGTGGTTATATTAGACATATTAGATGTCGACAAATTCGCTTGACCTTGTGCATCTGATGAATTTAATAGTTCCAAAGTTTGGTTAATTTTATTAGATTGGGCAAGTGCTAGTGAATTACTACCAATTAGTAAAATGGCAACGGCCAATCCCATTAATGCTAAAAAGCTGTTTTTCATGTTCAACTTTAATTATAATAATATTTAAGGGATTGTGATTTTCTTGCCAGCTGGCATCTCTAATTTCAGTTAAATCCTGACAATCGGTTTATTTTTGAGGCAGTACGATTATCTAAATATGATTAGAATTAATTAGACGCAAATATCTATCTTTTAAAAGGCTGAGCGTGTTTGCAAACGCTTGCAATCGAAACTTAAAATTTAATTTTACTTGTAATGCAGAAAAAATATTGACTTGTAAAGGGATATGTTTGAGATATGATAAAGTTGGTGGGGGTAAAAATTCAGCATATGCTCAGGGATATAAAAGATGTACAGGCTGTAGCCTATATATCAAGTACAATGGAATTCGCTGCCCCTGTTGCAACTTTCCCTTAAGGACAAAAAAAAGAAATTGAAATGCAAATAGTATGGGTAAACAAAGGATATTATTATATAAATCTCCAATATTGTTGAATGCATGAAAGGGACAATTCAAGCTATGGAGAGTCAAAGAAAACTTCTACAATGACTTTTAGGATTGATGAAAATGTGCTTAATATTCTGAGATCAGAGTCCGAGAGAAATCAAGTTACACTCAATAGCTTAGTAAATCAATTGCTTAAACGTTATGTGGAATGGGATATGTATGAACCAAAGGTAGGGCTGATACCAATAGCAAAACCTATTGTCGTCGAATTGTTTAGCAAAATGTCTAAGGAAGATATATCAAATATGGCAAAGAAAATAGGAAAAGACGTAGTCCATGATATAGCTTTATTTATGAAAAATAAGATGGACCTTGATTCATTTTTATCATGGTTTGAGACAAGGATGACAAGTTCATTAACTGAAACCAACCATACTGTTCAGGATGGCTATCATGTATATGTCTTAAAACACGAGCTTGGTGAGAATTGGTCTTTGTATCACAAGATTGTTATAGAATTACTGTTTAATGAAATTTTTAACAAGACAGTTAATGTGACTGTAAGTAATACTACAATTCGGTTTAGATTTAGAGCCTAAATTATCTGTATTATCTTCGTTAGATGGAAATTTACTGCTAAAATAATGTTTATTCTAATAAAAATAACGTAATTTGATAATTTATTAGATCTTATCTTGTCTGATTTTGCTCATTTTCCTGTTAAAATTGAATATTTTTTAAATTATAATGATTTTTTTAGCCACCCTAATTGAATTACGGCGAGTAGATGGCAACACAAAACGAAATTTCAGGTCCGTACAAATAGGTATAATTTTCTATAATTATCTTAGTTAATAATTTATCAGAAATGTCTATATATACTTTTTTCACTATACTTAATAAATGTATAATATATTATCTCAAAAGAGAATAATAGCAACATCTGTAGTGATGGCTTTTGCATTTGTAATGGTCATGGGTCCAGCAGCCATGACATTTAATGTCTTTGCCACAGCCAACGAATTGGAGCAAGAAATTGAACAATCTCAATACTCAACACAACTAGGATTTTGTGTTTCTGGAGAAGATACCTTCATATCATGTAATAATTTGAACGTTCAAGCTCAAAATAACGAAGGTGATAACGCAGCAGCACAAAGCTCAGATGACGACGGTGGTGACAACGAAGCTGAGCAAGAGATAGAACAAGAGCAATCATCCGAGCAGAGCGCAGCTTGTGTATCAGGAAGTGGTACATTTGTTTCATGTAATAATGTCAATGTTCAACTTCAAAACAACGAAGGTAGTAATGCCTTGGCACAAAGTTCAGGTGGATATAAAGGTGGTGACAACGAAGCTGAGCAAGAGATAGAACAGGAGCAATCATCTGAACAAAGTAGTCAAGTTTCTTCAGGCGACGATTCAGTATTATCCGGCAATAACGTAAACGTTCAGGCTCAAAATAACGAAGGTAGCAACGCAGCAGCACAAAGCTCTGGCGGTGATGACCATGACAGTGGTGATAACGAATCTGACCAAAGTATAGAACAAGAACAAGATTCTGAGCAGGATAGTCAAGTTTCTTCAGGCGACGATTCAGTTGGGTCTGGTAACAACGTAAACGTTCAGGCTCAAAATAACGAAGGTAGCAACGCAGCAGCACAAGAGTAATTTGATTAGGGGAGTAGAATCTCCTAAAGCCTAATTTTTTTTATTATTGAGATACCATAAATTATCCTTTACCATTCTTGTATCCATTTCGGATCAACTGAGCATAAAGATTTCTTATTGATTAAGACGTGAGATTATAATCAGTCCAGGATTTTTACTAAATTAAGTGGTGGCATTTGAAGCGTTTGTATATGATGATGATCTTAGATTCATTAATAAACCGAATTTGAACTACAAATGGGTAGCCCTCAGTAATACGACCATTGGATCACTTATGGCGTCGTTGGATAGAAATATAATAATAATTGCACTTCCAACCATCGCTTTAGATTTAAATGTTTCATTAATTACCCTTGTTTGGATAACCATCGGTTATTGGGTTGTTACTGCTTCTGCTCTGCTAACATTTGGTAGGTTAGCTGATATGTTTGGTAGAGTAAAATTGTATAATGTTGGATTTGCCCTCTTCACGGTAGGCTCTACATTATGCTGTATATCTCAAACTGGTGAACAGCTTATTATTTTTCGAATAATACAAGGGATTGGTGCTGCTTTTATCTTTTCAAATAGTGCTGCCATAATTTCAGATTCGTTTCCAGAAACTGAGCGTGGAAAGGCTTTAGGAATAAACCAAATATCTATAGTAATTGGTTCAGTAATAGGACTCGTAGTAGGCGGGGTTCTAACTTCTTACCTGGGATGGAGATCTATCTTTTGGATAAATATTCCAATCGGGATTTTCGCTACAGTCTGGGCACTATCAAAATTAAAGGAATTGGGACATACAAAGATAGAGAAAATTGACTGGTATGGCAATATACTCATGACTTTATCTCTTCTTATGCTTCTATTTGGTATCACATTTGGCTCCTTCCAAATTATCAATACTATGTGGACAATTTTCTTCATTATATCAGGTATATTGTTTTTGGTTTTGTTCTATATGAAAGAAAAAAGAACGATGTATCCGATGATAGATTTAACTATTTTTCAATCAAGAATTTTTACTAGCAGCAATATTGCTATTTTTCTTAACTCATTGGCTCGAGGCGCATTTTCTTTTGTTATTGTGTTTTATCTACAAGGCCCAAGCATGTCATTATCGCCACTAGAAGCAGGGATATATTTAATACCTGTATCACTGGCCCTGGCGATTCTTGCACCGATAGCAGGATGGATGTATGATAAATACAAGTCACCTTCCTTCTCACAATTGGGGCTCATGCTCTCTGCAGCAGGATTCTTGATGCTTGTAGGAATTGGTGAGCAGATATCTTTCATGGAGATCTTATTACCACTAATCCTAATCGGCGCTGGTATGGGGATATTCACATCTCCAAATCGTACCGCGATAATGAATTCAGTTCCTCAGAATAGACGCGGTATCGCAGCTGGAACAAGTACAACGTTAGTTATGACTGGGAGTGCATTTAGTGTTGCGATGGTTTTTCTGATATTCTCAGTCACGTTACCACCAGAACAGGCAAACAACATCTTTGCGGGAACATTTGATGATACTTCGACAAATACTAGTATCTCTAAACAGGTAATATTAGATAACTTTTTGATGTCCCTCAGATACATATTTCTTATTTCTGCGTTTTTGATGATCACTTCAGTAGTTATTCAATACAAGTTAAAATGACAGGTACCATTCACCATATTTTGCAACAGACGATACCATAAGGCTATCTCGCATAACTAATTAAAACCTTGTATCAAAGTAACTATACTATTTATATTACCCTACAGCTCTAATATCAGCAGTGAAAGAGATTTCTTCACCACCTATCAAGATTAAACAAAGACTACAATTCAAACTTGATTATATTATCTATAATACTTCATTACGTAATATAACTACAAGGGGAGTAATCTAAATAATACCTATAGATAACGATAAGGAAAACATAGTAATAAACGCGGTAGAGAAAGTAAGCAAAGACGTTGTCAATATAGCTTGTGTAAGAATGGTTAAAGATCAATTATTAAGGGTATTTCCAGTGGAAGGCGTTGGATCGGGCGTGATCATCGATAAAAAGGGATATATCCTCACAAATAATCATGTAATTGAAAAGGCCAACAAACTAAAGGTGACTACCACCGACGGAAATATGTATGAGGGAAACGTCGTCGGGGCCGACAAGCAAACCGATTTGGCTATAATAAAAATTGACTCAAAGGATGCCCTCTCTTCTGCTGTGTTGGGCAATTCCGATATGCTTAAAATTGGCCAAATAGTCATTGCGATTGGAAACCCGTTTGGTCTAGATGGCGGACCCTCTGTTACGGCAGGTATAATCAGTTCTTTAACTAGGAGATTGCGTTTCGAAAATGGAGTTATGGAATTGATTCAGACAGATGCCTCCATAAACCCTGGTAATTCTGGCGGCCCTTTGGTTAACACGAATGGAGAGGTTATCGGGATAAATACTGCTAAAATACCATATGCTCAGGGAATTGGATTTGCGGTTCCAATCAATGTAGCAAAAATGATAATTAATGACTTGATTACAAATGGACGCGTAACCAACAGACCATGGATCGGAATTTCTGCTATCAAAATCAATAGAGAATTGGCCAATTCATATAGACTGCCAAGCATTCAAGGCGCTCTCATTGCTCAAATACAAGATAACAGTCCAGCCCACAAAGCAGATCTGCGGAAGGGTGATATTGTTGAATCTATTGATGGAATTACAATAGTTGATCCATATCAAATTTCTAATCACATCAAAAAATTATCCATACGCGATAAAATAGTCATTAGGATCAATAGATATGGTAAAAGGATTGAAAAAGAGATCTTGCTTATGCCTCATCCAGCAAATCTCACCTAAGAAGGTCAAAAATATTGGCAATGATCCAATGACTTATTACTTCAGTAGAATTGGATGATTTATTATTTACTCGTATTATCGACATCCAACCATTAGGCAGATAAGATATTATAACTAGTTCCTAGAGATTGTATTTCTTCTCCTTCTACTACTTGTTATCTTTTTCACCTGCTGTCCAGCTTCTTCGATATCGGCATCAATTGTTTCTAGTTCGAGGTTTAATTTCGCAACCCTAGGGGTAGCCATTGCAAATTGTATATGAAAGCATGCAAACGAATTGCAGAGTGAACAATGCAGTTTATTTTCACTGAGGTGAATTTCAGTTATCTTGTTTTCTTTGAAATCCTTGATATACAAAGTGTCTCTTGTACATCCTTCTTCAGAGAGGAACGGTGCATAATGTCTTAAAAATTCATCCTTTTCTAAAATATCATGAAGTAATTCATTTACAAAACCTCCAAAATGTTCATTAACGTATGGATTTCTCTCTCTCTCCTTTTTCCATTTATTCCTAAGTTCTTTAACGATATTT